>JBBJOU010000007.1:0-17451 GCA_037724305.1 Acidimicrobiales bacterium | reverse complement strand
AAGGGGTCATCGAGTCCGCCGAGGAGTGCCCCGGCGAGTGCATCTTCATCGAGGTCGACTGACCCACGGGGGCTCCGCCCCCGTGGACCCCCTCGCAGATCGTCACGGCCCCCAGGCTCCCTCCCGGGGGCCGTTGCGCGGCACACGGGGGCTCCGCCCCCGTGTCCCCCCAAGGGCGGGGACGGCTTCGCCCTCGTTCTCGCTGCTGCACCCGTGACCCCGGTGACGGCGGGTGAGTCGCTTTGAGCCGGAGCGACGAAGGGTGGGCGCTCGTCGAGTTCGACGAAGTCAACTCGACATCCGCGAGTGATGGCCTGGCTGCGGCCCTGAATTCGGCCGAACGGAGCGAGCGCAGCGAGCGAGTGAGGCCGACAGCTACCGGATGCAGGGGCCGGCGTCGTCCTGGGCGGCGAGGTCGGTGGCGAGGACGGCGGCGAGCTCGTCGGTGCTGAGGGCGTAGGCGACGTTGGGGTCGTCGGGGGCAATGGCGAAGGCGACGCCGACCACGGTGCCGGCAGCGTCGACGAGGGCGCCGCCGGAGTCGCCGGGGCGCAGCTGGGCGGAGAGGAAGAGGACCTCGCGGTCGGTGGCGGCGCTGCCGTAGATGTCGCGGCCGGTGGTGATGACCTCGCGCCCGATCTCAAACGGCGACAGCTCCAGGGGGCCGCCGCCGGGGTGGCCGAAGACGGCGCCGATGGTGCCCTCGACGCTGGCGCCGACGGGGAGGGGCGGGCGGTCGAGGTCAGGGGCGGCGAGCACGGCGAGGTCGCGCGCCGGGTCGAAGGCCACGATCGTGGCCCCGGCCGGGCCGCCGCCACCGCTGGGCCGCACGGTCACCTCGTCGGCGCCGGCCACGACGTGGGCGTTGGTCACCACCACCGGCCCGACGGCGGAGTCGATCACCGAGCCGCTGCCGTTCTGGATCCGCCCACAGGCCGAGGTCTCCACCAGCACGGTGGAGCCGACCACGGCGTCGACCACCTCCTGGCTGATGCCGGCGGCGGCGGGAGCCGGACCGAGGTCGGGGGCAGGTTCGAAGGCGTCGAGCACGGCCGGTAGGCGACCCCCGACGAGCGCCTGCAACGAGCGGACCCCCTCGGGAGGGTCGGGCAGGGCCGAGATCACCACCCGGGCGATGGCCGAGGTCCGGGCCTCCTGGGCCGGCCACCCGGGGATCCGGGCCATGACGGGCACGAGGAACCAGACCACGACGGTGACGCCGAGCAACCCGGCGACCGCCCCGCCGGCCCGGTCGACCTCACGGGCGCCGCCTCGGGACAGGCGGTGATGGAGCCGGCCGCCGACGATCAGACCGAGGCCCTGGCCGAGGAAGGCGCCGCCGATCAGGACACCGGCGGCGGCCACGAGCAGCTGGAGGTCGGAGGCGTCGTCGAGCGCCTGGGTGATCGGTCGGATCAGCTTCGCCGCCAGGACCACGCCGAGCGCGAGCCCGACCCATGACGCCGCCCGGGCCACCAGCCCGAGGCGGTACCCGCCCACCGCGCCGGCCACCGCCAGGACCACGATGACCACATCGAGGCTGTTCACCCGCCCGATCCTGGCCTCTCCTCATCGGTCGGCGCCGGCACGCCCGCCGCCGCTGCGCTCCCGAGGTACCGCGTGGCGGTGAGGAAGCCGGTGTGGCCGACCATGCGGTGGTCGGGCCGCACCGCCTGGCCCTCGATGTGCCAGCCACGATGGAGGACCTCGAGGGTCTCGGTGAACCCGAACGGGGCGGCGTCGAGGGCGGCCCGGAGCTGGGCGGCCTGGGTGATCGATGGCGTGTAGGCCACCAGGATCCCGCCGGGGTGGAGCGCCTCGGTGGCCAGGGGGACGACCCGCCACGGCTCCGGGAGGTCGAGCACGATGCGGTCGAGGTCGCGCTCGTCGATGCCCTCGTAGACGTCGCGGACCTGCACCTGGTAGCGCTCGGCGGCGATGTCGGCCCCGACGAAGGCGGCCACGTTGCGCTGGGCCTTCTCGGCGAAGTCGGCCCGCATCTCGTAGCCGGTCACCACCGCCCCCGCCCGCAGCAGCGCCATCGACAGCGCCCCCGAGCCGAGGCCGGCTTCCAGCACCCGGACGCCGGGCGAGATGTCGGCCAGGAGCAGGATGGGCCCCAGGTCCTTGGGATAGACGACCTGGGCCCCCCTGGGCATCTTCAGGATGTAGTCGGACAGCGTCGGTCGCACCACCGTG
This sequence comes from Acidimicrobiales bacterium, assembly GCA_037724305.1. Lineage (GTDB taxonomy): Bacteria > Actinomycetota > Acidimicrobiia > Acidimicrobiales > JACDCH01 > JBBJOU01. The sequence continues at coordinate 15,252 of JBBJOU010000007.1, read as the reverse complement.
TACCGGGCCCCCCGCGTCGACCGCACGGTGACACCCTCGCCCTGGCCGATCACGTCGGTGTGGGGCACGAAGCCGGCGTGGGTGTGGAACTCGGCCCCCTCGAGGAGGGTGACGAGGTAGCGGCGACGCTTGCTGTCGACGATCAGGACCAGCTCGCCCGCCCGCAGCAGACCGATCACGGCTGCTGCTCGGGGGCTGCGCCCCCGGGACCCATTGCCGGGCGCGACCGGAAGTGGATCGGCTGCGGTCGGGTGGCGACGTCGACCAGGCGGCAGAAGGCGCACGTCTCGGTGGAGGTGGGGGCGCCACAGCGGTCGCAGGGCCGGAGCGTGCCTCGTTGGTCACCGTCGGTCGCCGGTGCCGCCGCCAGGCCGGCGGCGAACGTCTCGCGGGCGTGGCGCAGGAAGCCGAAGTAGAAGTCGTGCTTGGAGCCGGGTGAGCCGGCCTCCACGCCGTCGAGTGCCTCCTTGTAGCCGAGGTGCTTGTTGCCGGCGGCCATCGGGCACTCCTCGACGATGTAGTCGATGCCCCGCAGCACGCAGTAGGCAGCCGTCTCCCGCTCGCCCAGACGCACGAGCGGCTTCACCTTGCGGGGGAAGCCGTCGCGCTCGGGGAGCACGGGGAGCTGGCGGGCGAGGTAGTCGGTCTGCCAGCGGAGCACGTTGCCGAACAGCACGGCGGCTTCGTCGTCGAGGTTGTGGCCGGTGGCGAGGACGTCGTAGCCACCGGTGCGGGCGGCGTCGTCGAACAGATGGCGCTTGGACAGCCCGCACGCCGAGCACGGCACCCGCTTGGCGGCGCGCGACCCGTTGGGGATGTCGTAGCCGTGGTCGCGGCGCAGATCGGTGACCCGCAGGTGGAGGCCCCGGGACTCCGCGTAGGCGGCGGCGAAGCCGAGGCTGGGGTCGGAGTACCCGTCGATGCCGAGGCCGATGTAGTAGCCGTCGACGTCGTAGCCGAGGTCGAGGAGGATGTCCCACAGGGCGAGGGAGTCCTTGCCGCCGGACACGGCGACGAGCACCCGCTCGCCGGGGGCGACCATGGCGAAGTCGTCGATGGCCTTCGCCACCTGGTTGCGGCACATCCGCAGGAAGTGCTCGGCGCAGTAGTTGGTGTTCTGGCGGCGGATGTCGATGACGGCCGGCCCCTTGCAGACGGTGCACTTCACGCCGACATCCCGGGGTCCGGATCAGCCACCGGAGATGACCGAACGGACCTCGACGACGTCGTCGTCGAGGAGCAGGACGTCAGCCGGGACGAGCTCGCCGCCCCGGATGACGAGCACCGACTCACGCCGCAGGTCGAGGCGCTCGAGCAGGGCGACGACGCGCACCGGGCCGCGCACCTCGACCTCGCGGGTCGGGTTGCGCAGGGTGACCTTCACCGGCCCCGGCGCGCCGGCGCCCGGCCGCCGGCGGCCTTCGCCGCCTTCCGGGCACGCTTCTCGGCGGCGGCCATGGTGCCGCGGTCGATGCCGAGGTCGCGGACCTCGACGCGTTGGCCGGAGCGCAGCACGACCGTGTCGACCACCTCGGGGACGGGGGTCACGAGGCGGCGGGCCCGGCTGAGGGCCTCACAGCCCACCCAGATCCCGAACCAGACCTTGCCGGCGCCGGTGACCCCGCGCCGGAACGCGAGGGTGCGCACGAACGGGAGGAGCCGGCGGAAGAGCATGGGTCGCGCTCAGACCCGGCGGATCTCGACCACGGTGGTGCGCTTCTTGCCCTTGCGCCGGCCCAGGGTGAAGACGGCCAGGAGCACGATGGCACCCACGGCGACGACGGCGCCGAAGAGGTAGCTCTGCGCCGAGGCCGTGGTCTCGTCGGTCTCGCCCTTGAGCTCACGGAACTTGGCCTCGAGGTCGTCGCGAGTGATCTTCTCACCGGTCATGCGTGCGCTCCTCGCAGGGGGGATCGTCCGGGCGCGGTCACGGTCGGTCTTCCCGCGTCCGCGACTCCTTGGTGATGGCGCTGCCGGCCACCGCCGCCAAGCCGAGCAGCAGCGCGAAGGCGATCAGGTACGGCGCCCACGACCAGTTCCCGGTGAACGTGGACCCGGTCTCGGTCTGCAGGGCGCGGAGTCCGGCAAGACCGAGGAGCGACACGCCGACGCCGAGCAGCAGGGAGCCGGCAACGCCGAGGCCGACGAAGCGCCCCAGGCCCCGCAGCGGATCGATGGTCTCCTGCTTGGCGTAGGAGACCGCCAGGTCCTTGAGGTCCGAGAGCGCGCCGGGGATGCCAGACGCCGGCCCCTTGGCGTCCCTGACCTTGGCATCGTCGGCCTTCGCGTCCGTGGTCTTCTTGCGCTTGGCCACGCAGCTCCTCGGGCTCGGCGGTCGTCCGTGTCTACCAAACCGGGCGGTATGTGCCCGCGGGGAGCCCGCGGGGCCGGGTCAAGGGCCGGGCCAGGCGATGTCACCGTCGTCGTCGTTGCCCATGGCCAGGCGGGCCTCCAGCAGCTCGGCGGCGCCGGTGAGCAGCTCGTCGAGGACGGCCAGGCGCTCATCGGGGCCGGCGGCGCCGAGGAGACGCTGCTGGTCGGCCGGCCCGATGGGGGCCAGGGCGGCCGCCTGGAACGATCCGAGGCCGGGGTCGTCGGCCAGCTCGACGGTGGCGGGGGCGGCGGCCTCGCCCAGCTCGGAGGCGAGCGCCAGGACCCGACGCAGGCGCGGCTGCAGCGCCGACCACGCCGCCGCCGCGGCGTCGGCGTCGGCCACCGGCTCGTCGACGACGTCGGCCACCATCGCCCGCGGCCAGGGGGCGTCGTCGAGCCATCGCAGCACCCGGACCCGCCGCGTGCCGACGGTGGCGAGGACCCAGCGCCCGTCGTCGAGCTCGGCGGCCTCGATGATACGGGCCACGGTGCCGACGGGAGTGCGCACGTCACCCCCGCCGACCTCGTGACCGCGCTCGATCAGCACGACGCCGAACTCCGGGGTGGCGTCGAGGCAGTGACGGGTCATCGCCCGGTACCGCGGCTCGAACACGTGCAGCGGCAACAGCACGCTCGGGAACAGCACCGAGCCCAGCGGGAACATCGCCAGCTCGAACGACCCGTCATCGACCTCGTCGGCGGCGACCTCTGGTGGTGGCGGCGTGTCGGGCACCGCCCCATGGTGGCCGATGACGACCGGGCATGGTGGCGTCGCCGCCGCCTCGCCTCAGCCCGGGGCGGTGACGGTGGTGGAGGTGCCGGGAACCTCGAGGCCGGGCTGGGGGACGGCCACCGGTGGGGGGAGCGGGCCGAGGGCGTCGAGGGGCGGGCCCTCCGGATAGCGCAGCAGGATGAGGGCCAGCTCCTCCTGCAGGGCGAGGTCGGCGTCGTCGACGCGCTCCTCGGGGGCCAGGTTCACCACGAACGAGAACGTCACCTGGGCACCGGGTTCGGTGGCGAGGAAGCCGGCGAGGGCGGTCACCGTGTTGAGCGTGCCGGTCTTGGCCTGCAGGCGGCCGGCGAGGGGCGTGCCGACGAAGCGGCGTTCGAGGGTGCCGGAGGTGGCGGCGACGGCCAGCCCGGCGCCGATGGGCGACTCGGGACCGCCCCGGTCGAGCACCGCCTGGACCATCTCGCAGGTGTGGCGGTTGGTGTCGGCCAGGCCGGACCCGTCGGCCACCACCGACCCTGCGACCGGGAGGCCGAGCTCGCCCAGGACCTCGGCGATGGCGGCGACGCCGTCGGCCGTGGTGCCGGGGCGGCCCCGGGCCACGGCGATCTCCTTCACCAGCACCTCGGCGGTCTGGTTGTCGCTCTCCCGCAGCATCTGGGCCACCAGCTGCGCCATCGGCGGCGAGTCGATGGCCGCCAGCTCGATGGCATCCGGCGGGGCGACGCCCGCCGCCGGTGGGGCGGCCACGGCGACGCCGCGCTGGGCGAGCAGGCCGGTGAGCACGCCGGCGGCGTGGGCGGGCGGGTCGGGGGCGGGGCTCTCGTCGGGCACGACCACCTCGGGCGACGGTGGGAACGTGGCCCAGTTGTCGTCGATCGTCAGTGCCGAGATCGGTCCTGACTGGTCCTGCTCGATGAAGCGCGCCGGCCACGCGCCGACGTAGCGGACGCTGTCGAAACGCGACTCGTCGCCGACGACGGCGCCGCCGACCTGGGTCACGCCGGCGGCTGCCACCGCGTCGGCGAGCGCCTCGGCGTCGGTGGCGATCTGGGGCTGGCGCCGGAAGCGGGCCAGGTAGGGATCGGTAGCAAGCAGCGGGTCACCGCCGCCCACGAGCCACAGGTCACCGGTCACGACACCGGCGACCGGCGGGGCGGCCGCCAGCACCCGGGTGCGGAGACGGTGGTCGGGGCCGAGGACCTCGAGGGCAGCCACCGCCGTGAACAGCTTCTCGATCGACGCCGGCACCAACGCCACCTCCGGAGCATGGGCGTAGACGGTGCGCCCCGACGACGAGACGGTGAGGCAGGTCGTGCCGCTCTGGCGGGCGACGAGGCCGTCGAGGGCGGAGGTCAGGCGGCGATCGGCGACCGGGGCGGCGATGAGGCCCGGCACCCGGCGGGCGGAGAGCACGGGCGTGACCGGCGCCGGCCCCCCGAGTGGCTCGGCGGTGGTCTCGGACGCCTCCACCGCCGCCGCCGCGCCGAAGGCGAGCATCGCCACGACCGCAAGCGCCGATGCCACCAACGTCGTCCGCCCCACGCCGCCGACCGTAGCGGCCATCGCCCCCCGCACCCGGCCCGTGGTCTCAGGTTTCGTAGGTTTCGATGTCGACGGCCTTGACCGAGGCCCACAGGCGATCGCCGGGCGCGGCGCCGAGCTCGGCGAGGCCGGCGGGGGTGATCTCGGCCACGACCGGGACCGCACCGGCCAGACGGACCCGCACCCGGTCGGCCTCGACGTCGATGTCGGCCACGACCGCCTCCCAGACGTTGCGGGGGCTGCCCTCGGGGCGGGCGCGATGGAGGGCGATGGAGCGGGGCCGAACGGCGAGGTGGACGTCGCCGCGACAACCGGCGGCGGCGCTGGCCACCAGCGCACCGCCACCGCGGAGGCGCACCACGTCGTCGACCACCGTGCCCGCCAGGAGGTTGAGGCCGACGAGGTCGGCGACGTACGACGACCGGGGCCGGGCGCTCACCTCCGGACCGGTCCCTACCTGGACGACCCGGCCCTCCTCGAGGATGACCAGCCGGTCGGCCAGCAGGAGGGCGTCCACCGGATCGTGGGTCACCAGCAGCCGGGCCCCGGTGACGTCGGCGAGGTGACGGCGGAGGTCGCGTCGGACCTCCGCCCGGGTGGCGGCATCGAGGGCCGCGAGGGGCTCGTCGAGCAACAGCAGGCGGGGCTCCACGGCGAGGGCGCGGGCCAGGGCCACCCGCTGGGCCTGGCCCCCCGACAGGTGTCGGGGCCGCTCGCCGGCGCGATCGCCGAGGCCGACCCGCTGGAGCCACCCGAGCGCCGTGGCCCGCGCCGCCGCGCGATCGGCTCCGCCGGCGCGCAGGCCAAAGGCGACGTTTTCCAGGACGGTGAGGTGCGGGAAGAGCAGGTGGTCCTGGAAGACGTACCCCACCTTCCGCCGCTCGGGCACCACGAAGGTGGCGGCAGCGGCGTCGTCGAGCACCCTCCCGTCGAGCACCACCCGGCCGTGGTCGATCGCCCGGAGCCCGGCGAGGGCTCGCAGCAGCGTGGTCTTGCCGGCACCGTTCGGTCCGAGGACGGCCACCACCTCGCCGTCGCCGACGGTCATCTCGACGTCGAGATCGAGCGAGCCGACCCGCACGCCCACGTGCGCCTCGAGCACCGGCGCCGGGCTCACGACGTCGCCGGCAACCAGCGGTCGCGGAGGCCGACGAGGACGACGAGGGAGACCGCCACCAGCACGAGGGAGAGGGCGATGGCGGCGTCACGGTCGGATTCGAGGGCGAGGAACACGGCGAGGGGCATGGTCTGCGTGCGACCCTGGAGGTTGCCGGCGAAGGTGACCGTCGCGCCGAACTCGCCGAGGGCCCGGGCCCAGCACAGCACCGCCCCCGCCAGCACCGACGGCGCCACCAGCGGGACCGTGACCCGGCGGAAGACCGTCAGGCGTCCGCCGCCGAGCGTGGCGGCGGCGTCCTCGTAGCGGCGGTCGACCGAGCGCAACGCGGCCTCGACGGTGATGACGAGGAAGGGCATCGCCACGAAGGTGTTGGCCAGCACGACGCCGGCGGTGGAGAACGGCAGCAGGATGCCGGTCGCGTCCTCCAGCGGTCGGCCGACGAGTCCCCGCCGCCCGAGGGCGAACAGCAGGGCGGCGCCGCCGACGACCGGCGGGAGCACCATGGGCAGCGTCACCACCGCCCGCAGCACCGAGCGCCCGGGGAACTCGACCCGGGCCAGCACCCACGCCAGCGGCACGCCGAGGAGCACCGACACCACCGTGGCGAGCGAGGCGGTGACCAGCGAAAGTCGCAGGGCGTCGGCCACCACGGGCTCACCGAGCAGCTCGCCGAGCCCCGTCCACGGCGTGCGTTGGAGGAGGGCGGCGAGCGGCAGGGCGACGAGGCCGACGGCGAGCGCGGCCGGGGGCAGGAGGGCCAGAGGAGCCCGCACCCGACCCCGGTCGCGCCTCACGCGCCGTCGAAGCCGTAGGCGGTGAGGATGTCCTGGCCGTCGGCCCCGAGGACGAAATCGACGAACTCGGCGGCCCCCGCGGGCTCGTCGGCGTCGGCCAACGCGGCGATCGGGTAGTCGGCGACCACGTTCTGGTCGTCGGGGACGACGATGCCCTCGACCCCGTCCTCGGCCAGCACATCGGTGCGGTACACGATCCCGGCATCGAGCTCGCCTTCGGCCACCTTGGTCAGCAGCGACCGGACGTCGGGTTCGTTCGTGTCCGGCGCCGGGGCCACGCCGGCGGCGGCGAGCGCCTCCCGGCCGAACTGGCCGCACGGCACCTCCTCGGCGCACAGACCGATCAGCAGCTCCTCCCGCTCGAAGTCGGCAAGCCCGGAGACACCGGCCGGGTTGCCCGCCGGGACCGCGATCTCGAGGGCGTTGGACACGAAGACCTGCGGCGTCTCCTCGACAGCACCGCCGTCGACCACCTGGTCCATGTTCGAGGTGTTGGCTGCGGCATACACGTCGGCCGGCGCCCCGGCCAGGATCTGCTCCCGGAGCGCCGAGCTGGCGGCGAAGTTGAGCTCCACGGTCACGCCGGGGTTGTCCGCTTCGAAGTCGGTCGCCAGTTCGGTGAAGGCGTCGGTGAGCGACGCCGCGGCAAACACCGTGATCGTCGCCTCGACGGCGGTTTCGTCGGACGGGTCATCGTCGCCGGCGCAGGCCACGACGAGCGAGGCGGCGACCAGTACGGCCCAGGCCCAGGCAGGTCTCTGGCGGCGCATGATGGTCTCCTGGACGTCAGCGGGTGGCGGATCGCCGACTGACCTGCACGGGCACGCTGGCAGTCCGGCGCCGCCCGCGCCCGGACAGTACCTGGCGATCCCGGCGTTCGCCCTACGTCAGCCCTCGGGCCGCACGCCAGCGGGCGTGACGGCGGAGCGCGGCCAGGGCGGTGACGGCCCGGTCGGCCGAGGCGTAGCAGAGCACTCCGGCGTCGCGGCAGGCGGCCACCGCCGGGTTGTCGCGGTCAGCGACGGCGAGCTCGCTGGCGACGAGGACGGGCTTGGCGACCTCGCGGGACAGCTCGGCGGCCACCGTCGCGAAGCGGCGGTCCTGGCGCTCGTGGTAGTCAACGATGCGCGCCAGGCCGTGGTCCGGGAAGAAGGGGCCCTCCCGCTCGAGGCGTCCCTGGTTGGCCTGGACGCCCATACCCAACAGCACAACGGCGTCGACGGCGGGGTGGCGAGCCACCAGGCCGAGCACGGTCGGGATGGTGTCGCGCGTCTCCCCGCCGGCGAGGTCGACAGGGTTGCTCCGGCTCCACCGCGGTGGGAGCTCGCCGTCGAGGGCGGCCACGAGATCGTCGGGCAGGCGCGCCAGCTCCAGCCCCCGGGCCCGGCCGATGGCGTCAGCGGCCATCACCCCCCAGCCGCCGGCGGTGGTCACCACCGCCACCCGGCCCCCGCGCGGCAGGGGTTGGGTGGCGAAGGTGGCCGCCAGGTCGTAGGCCTCCTCGATGGAGGCGGCGCGCACCACCCCGGCCTGACGGAGGGCGCCGTCGAGGATGCGGTCGTCGGTGGCCAGGGAGCCGGTGTGGCTGGCCGCCGCCCGGGCCCCGGCGGCGCTGGCGCCGCCCTTGACCAGCACCACCGGCAGGCGCGCCACCACCGAGCGCAACCGATCAGCCAGGACCCGGCCGTCGCCGACCCCCTCGAGGTAGGCCAGGCCGACCGAGGTCTCGGTGTCGTCGGCGTAGAAGTCGAGGAAGTCGGCGACCCCCACCACGGCGGCGTTCCCGACCGACACCGCTCGTGAGATGCCGACGCCGTGGTGGCGGGCGTAGTTGGCGAGGCTCGACACCACGTTGCCCGACTGGCTGGCGATGCCGATGCGCCCGGCCGGCGGGTAGGGGGCGACGATCTGCGCGCACAGCGCGCTCGGCGTCGAGAGCACACCCTGACCGTTGGGACCGACCACCAGCAGGTCGAGCTCGGTGGCGAGCGCCGCCAGCTCGTGTTGGGCGGCGGCACCCGCCGCCCCCGCCTCGCCATAGCCGGCGCTGGCGACGAAGGCGGCCGTGATCCCCTTGGCGGCACAGGCACGGAGGATCGCCGCGTTCGTCGTCGCCGGGGTGCAGACGAAGGCGAGATCGATCTCGCCGTGCGGGAGCTCGTCGACGGAGGCGACCGCCGCCACGCCGAGCACCGCCTCCGCCTCGCGGTTGGTGGCGAACACCCGGCCCTGGTACCCGGCGGCGAGGAGGTTGTGGAGGGCCACGAACCCGAACTTGCCGGGGTGCGTCGACGCCCCCACCACGACCACGCCCCGAGGGTCGAACAGTGCCCGGAAGCGCTCCGGGCGCCAACGGCGCGTCGCCTCAGTCACGCTCGCCGCTCACGAGCGCAGCTCGACCAGCGCATCGACGGCGACCGGGCGACCGTCGACGACAACCAGCGGGTTCACGTCGACGCTGACGAGCTCGGGATGGGCGGTGGCGGCCTCGGACAAGGCGACGATCACGTCGATCACCGCCTCCCGGTCGACCGCGGGCTCACCCCGCAGCGGGCCGAAGAGCGCCTGGGTGGCGAGGTCGTCCAGCAGGTCGGCGGCGTCGGTCCGGCTGACCGGTGTGAGCCGGAAGGCGACGTCAGCGACGGTCTCGGCGAGGATGCCACCGACGCCCAGCATGACGGCGCGTCCGAAGGTGACGTCATCGACCACACCGGCGATCAGCTCCCGGCTGCCCGCCACCATGGGCGCCACCAGCAGGGCGACGTCGCCGTCCTCGGGACGCGCCGCGCCGAGCAGGTCGTCGGCGGCGGTGGCGACCGCAGCGGCGTCAGCAAGGCGCAGCCGCACCAGTCCCCGCTCGGTCTTGTGGGCGATGGCATCGCCGCAGAGCTTGACGACCACGGGGTAGCCGACCTCCTCGGCGGCGACCACCGCGGCGGCGACCGATGCCACCAGGTGCTCTGGCAGGACGGGGACGCCGTGCTCGGCCAGGAACGCCTTCGAGTCCGCCTCGGAGAGCGTCCGGGTCACGGTCGCTGGCCCTCGCCCCCCAGTGCGGCACGGAAGAAGTGGCGGATGTGCTCCAAGCGCTCGTCGAGCGCGTCGTCGGACAGCGGGTCACGGTCGAGCAACCCGATGAGGAACGGGACGTCGGAGAAGTAGGAGAGGAGGGCGCCGTAGCCGGAGATGATCAGTTGTTCGGGGTCCTGGCGGGTGAAGTTCCCGTTGTCCATCTCCTGTTCGAAGTACGCCACCGCCCGCAGGAACAGCGGCCGGAGGGCGGCGCCGATGTCGATGCTGAGGTGGCTGATCCCGTCGATGGCCTCACGGCGCAGCGTGCGCACGAAATCGGGGTTGGCCTTGAAGAAGCCGAACGCCGCGGTCAGGACATGGTCGACCTTCTCCCATCCCTCGTAGACGGGTTCGACGGTCGCCTTCTCCACCCGCTCGAACCAGTCGGCCAGGGCCTGCTCGAACACCTCTCGGTAGAGAGCCTCCTTCGACCCGAAGTGGTGCAGCAGCGACGGGCGGCGGATGCCCACCGCCACGGCGATGTCGTTCAGCGAGGTGCCGTCGAAGCCGGTCGCCGCGAAGCGGCTGCGAGCCTCGTCGAGGATGGCCTGGCGGGTCCCCCGGGTCCCCTCTGTCCTGCTCACTCCGACCGAGGCTACCTGTCCGGCCCGGCACCCTCCCGGGAGCGTGATCCCGATGAGGCCGGCCCGGCCCTTCCGGCTGCACCCACCGGTAGGGTCGAACCCGCCATGCGCATCCTCGCCGCCCTCTTCATCGACACCATCGACCTGCGTCAGGTGGCGGGCCCCTCGACCCGCATCGACCTCGGCGGCGTGAAGTTCTCCGAGCCCGCCCCGGGACCGTTCCCCGTCACCCTCGAGCCCCACCTCGTCGTGGTCGTCCACTGCCCCGATGGCGGGCCCGCCGACGCCGCTCTCGAGGTCACCTACTGGCGGGGCGAGGAGCAGATCGCCCGCAACGTCCAGGCCCTCCAGGTCGAACCCGGCAAGTTCAACTACCGCCTGGTACGGGCCGAGCTGACCTTCGACGAGCCGGGATCGGTCGAGGCGCGGGTGCGCGTCGACCTCGGGGAGGCCGTCGTCGTGCCGTTCACCCTGCTCGCGCCGGTCGCGCCCCCGGCGACCTGACCGGCGCCACGGTGCCCGCCAGCCGCTTCGCCGCCGCCCTGTCGGCCCACCCGGTGCCCGCCCAGGCGGTGGGCGAGGTGCTGGGCTCGGTGCTCGAGCAGCTGGCGGCGGCGCCGAACGAGCCGGTGGACCCGGCGGCCGGCCGCCCCCCAGACCTGGCCGTCCTGTTCGCCACCGGTGCCCACACCGGCGCCCTCGAGGACGTCGCCGCCGCCGTCCGCCAAGTGCTCCGGCCCGGGGTGCTGCTCGGCGCCACCGCCGTCTCCGTGCTCGGTGGCGCCGAGGAGCTCGAGGCGGCGCCCGGGCTGGCGCTGTGGGCGGCCTCGTTCCCTCCCGGGGCGGGGCCGAGCCTGGCGGTCCGCCTCGACACCGTGAGCGGCCAGCCCGGTCCCGACGGCGCCGAGGGGTGGGCGGTGCGGGGCCTGCCGGCGGCGGCCGTCGATCCCGACGGCGATCCCCGCACCCTGGTGGTGCTCGTCGATCCGTTCAGCTTCCCGGCCGACGTCTTCGTCGATCGCCTCCACGAGCGCCACTCGAGCCTGGCGGTGGTCGGGGGGCTGGCCTCGTCGGGGCGGGCGCCGGGCGGGAACCGACTGGTCCTCGACGGGACCACCTACGACGACGGCGCCGTCGGTGTGGTGCTCCCGGCCGGCGTCCGCTGCACGGCCGTGGTGTCCCAGGGCTGCCGCCCGATCGGCGATCCCATGACCGTCACCCGGGCCGAGCGCAACGTCCTCTACGAGCTGGCCAGCGAGGGGGCACTCGAGAAGCTGACCAGCCTCATCGGCGGCCTCGCCCCGGACGAGCGGGCGCTCGCCGCCCGTGGCCTACACCTCGGGCGGGTGATCGACGAGCGCGCCGAGTCGACGGCGCCGGGCGACTTCCTGATCCGGGGGGTGCTCGGTGCCACCCGCGACACCGGCGCCATCGTCGTGGGCGAGGCGATCGAGGTCGGCGCCACCGTCCAGTTCCAGGTGCGCGACGCAGGCACCGCCGACGACGAGCTGCGGGCCATGCTGGCCGGCCGATCAGCCGCCAGCGCCCTGGTGTTCACCTGCAACGGGCGCGGCGCGCAGCTCTTCGGCCGCCCGCACCACGACGCCGAGCTGGTCGAGGCGGTGGCCGGCCCCGCGGTGGCCGGCATGTTCTGCGCCGGCGAGATCGGGCCCGTCGGTGGGCGCTCGTTCCTCCACGGCTTCACCGCCAGCGTGCTCCTGTTCGACAGCCCCGTCGCCCCCCACGTCGACACCCCTCGCGACGGGGACGCCGAGGGGTAGGCGACGATCCCTCCGGCGTTCACCCCGCGGCGGCGGACGGCTCCGAGCCCCGAGGTTAGGGTGGGACCGTGACCGACTCCGTGACCGACCGCGACGCCCGACCGGCCGCCGATCCCGAGCTCGAGCAGCGGGCGATCAACGTCATCCGCGCTCTCTGCATGGACGGGCCCCAGGCCGCCAACTCGGGCCACCCGGGCACCGGCATGGCCCTCGCCCCGCTGGCCCACGTCCTGTGGACCCGCACCATGACCTACGACGCGTCGGCGCCGCTGTGGGCCGACCGCGACCGCTTCGTCCTCTCGTGTGGGCACGCCTCGATCCTGCTGTACTCGATGCTGCACCTCACCGGCTACGACCTCTCGCTCGAGGACCTCCGCCAGTTCCGCCAGTGGGGCTCGGCCACGCCCGGCCACCCCGAGGTGCACCACACGCCCGGTGTCGAGGTGACCACCGGCCCGCTGGGCCAGGGTCTGGCCAACGCCGTCGGCCTCGCCCTCGCCGAGCGCTACCTGCGCGCCCAGAACGGCCCGGACATCGTCGATCACCGCACCTACGTCATCGCCTCCGACGGCGACCTCATGGAGGGCATCAGCCACGAGGCGTGCAGCTTCGCCGGCCACCAGGGCCTCGGGCGCCTCGTCGCCGTCTACGACGACAACCACATCTCCATCGACGGTGACACCGAGCTGTCCTACAGCGACGACGCCGTGAAGCGCTTCGAGGCCTACGGCTGGCACGTCGAGGACCTGGGCGAGATGGCCAACGACGTCGACGGCCTCACCGCCGCCATCGAGCGGGCCGAGGCCGAGGAGGACCGCCCCTCGCTCCTCGTGCTGCGCAGCCACATCGGCTACCCGTCGCCGAAGTTCACCGACTCCGAGGCGGCCCACGGCAGCCCCCTCGGCGACGACGAGATCCGCATCACCAAGGAGCTCATGGGCCTCCCGCCCGACGAGACCTTCCACATCCCCGACGACGTCGCCGCCCTCTACCGCGCCGCCGGTGCCCGCGGGGCCGCGGCCCGTGAGGCGTGGGAGACCCGCGCGGCCGCGCTCGACGCCGACACCCGTGACGCCTTCGACCGGGCCATGGCCGGCCACGCCCCCGAGGGCTGGGCCGAGGGCCTGCCCACCTGGCCGGTGGGCGAGAAGGTCGCCACCCGCAAGGCGTCGGGCGCCTGCTTCCAGGCCGCCACCGGCCCGATCGAGGCGCTGGTCGGCGGCGGCGCCGACCTCACCGGCAACACCGGCACCGCCCTCAAGGACCTCGGCACCATGACGCCGGCCGAACCCGGTGGTCGCCAGATCCACTGGGGCGTCCGCGAGCACGGCATGGGGGCGATCATGAACGGGATGGCGCTCCACGGCGGCACCATCCCCGTCGGCGGCACCTTCTTCATCTTCTCCGACTACTGCAAGCCCGCCATCCGCCTCTCGGCCATGTCCGAGGCCAAGGTGATCTGGAGCTTCACCCACGACTCGGTCGGCCTGGGCGAGGACGGCCCCACCCACCAGCCCGTCGAGCACCTCCCGGCACTGCGGGCCATCCCCGGCCTGCGGGTGATCCGCCCGGCCGATGCCAACGAGACGGCCGTCGCCTGGCGGGTGGCGATCGACGGTGAGGGCGCCACCGCCCTGATCCTGTCCCGCCAGGACCTCCCCGTCGTCACCACGCCCGAGCAGGCGACCGGCGTCCTCGAGGGGGGCTACGTGCTCGCCGAGACAGAGGGCGCCACCGATCCGTGGGACCTCGACATCGTGCTCATCGGCACCGGCAGCGAGGTGCAGCTCTGCCTCGAGGCGAAGGCCATCCTCGAGGCCGAGGGGCTCCTCGTGCGGGTGGTGTCGCTCCCCTCCTGGGACCTGTTCGAGCTGCTCGACGACGACGCCCAGGACGCGGTCATCCCCGGCGACGCCCCCACCCTCGCGGTCGAGGCGGCCAGCGGCTTCGGCTGGGGTCGCTTCGCCGACGACGTGGTGTCCATCGACCGCTTCGGCGCCTCCGCCCCCGGGGCGGTCGCCCTCGAGAACCTCGGCTTCACCGCCGAGCACGTGGCCGAGCGGGCACGCGCCCTGCTCGAGGACCTCGACGCCGCCGAGTTGAGCGACGGCGAACCGGGGTAGACCGTCGTCGGCGACTGACGCCGCACCCAGGAGGATGCCCCCATGACCCGGCTACACGAGCTCCACCAGGACCACGGGCAGAGCCCGTGGCTCGACAACCTCAAGCGGGGCTGGCTCACCTCCGGTGAGCTGGCCCGTTGGATCGAGCGCGGCGTCCGGGGGGTCACGTCGAACCCGACCATCTTCGCCAAGGCCATCGCCGCCGGTGAGGACTACGACGAGCAGTTCGGCGACCTCGCGTCCGGCGGTGCCACCGTCGAGGCCAGCTACTGGGAGATGGTGAAGCGCGACATCGAGGACGCCCTGGCCCTCCTGCGGCCGGTCTACGACGCCAGCGACGGCGAGGACGGCTACGTGTCCGTCGAGGTCGATCCGGGCCTGGCGCGCGACGCCGAGGGCACCTACGCCGCCGCCCGGGAGCTGTGGGAGGCCATCGACGAGCCCAACGTGTACGTCAAGATCCCCGGCACGGCCGAGGGCCTCGAGGCGGTCCGCCGCTCCATCGCCGAGGGCCGCAGCATCAACGTCACCCTGCTGTTCGGCATCGAGCGCTACGGCGAGGTCATCGACGCCTATGTCGACGGGCTGGAGGCGCTGGTCGCCGCCGGCGGCGACCCGTCGAGGGTGTCCAGTGTCGCCTCGTTCTTCGTCTCCCGCGTCGACACCCTCGTCGACCGCCGCCTCACCGAGACGGGCACCGATGCCGCGCTCGCCCTGCGGGGCAAGGCGGCGGTGGCCAACGCCAAGCTCGCCTACGCCCTCTTCGTGGAACGCTTCGCCGGGGCGCGCTGGGACGCGCTGGCGGCCCGGGGGGCACGGGTGCAACGTCCGCTGTGGGCATCGACGTCGATGAAGGACGAGTCCCGCCCCGACACCCTCTACGTCGACGAGCTCATCGGCCCCGGCACCGTCAACACCATGCCCGACGCCACCCTCGAGGCGTTCGAGGACCACGGCACCCTCGCCCGCACCGTCGACACCGAACTCGATGACGCCCGCCAGGTGGTGGCCGCGCTCGCCGAGGTCGGCATCGACCTCGAGGAGGTGTCGGCCACCTTGGAGGACGAGGGCGTCGCCAGCTTCTCCAAGAGCTTCGACGAGCTCCTCGACTCCCTCGCCACCAAAGCCGA
>JBBJOU010000006.1:0-17782 GCA_037724305.1 Acidimicrobiales bacterium | reverse complement strand
ACGTGGCGGGCCTCGTCGCTCATGACGTAGCGCAGCAGCTGCTTGAGCAGGGGCTCGGTGGTCATCTGGTGGATGAAGCCGAAGGCGGCCAGCGCCAGGCCCTCGACCATGATCTGCATGCCCAGATACGTCATGTCCCAGCGGCCGTCCTCGACGATGTCGTCGAGCAGGAGGCCGAGGTGGGCGTTGATCGGGTAGTGGCCCGACAGCTTGTCCTGCAAGTACTTGGCGAACACCTCGACGTGGCGGGCCTCGTCCATCACCTGGGTGGCGGCGTAGTACTTGGCGTCGATCCACGGCACCGTCTCGACGATCTTGGCCGTGCACAGCAAGGCGCCCTGCTCGCCGTGGAGGAACTGGCTGAGGGTCCAGTTCTGGCTCTCGACGCCGAGTTGGATCCATTCCTTCTCGGTCCACTTGGCGAACGGCGTGTCACCGAGGTCGATGCCCTCGCCGAAGCCGGCCCCGCTGGAGATGGCGTTGGCCACCACCACCGCCTCCTGGTCGACATCGGTGTGCCACGCCAGGTCGGTCTCGCCGTTCCACTGCGAGGTCTTCGCCTTCTCGTAGAGCTTGTTGAGCGCCGGCCGGGCGCCCTTCTCGTAGTCCCAGGTGAAGATGGCATCGGCGTTGTCGGCGACGGCGCGGATGGTGGTGTCCATGTCGGTGTTGGTCACCGCCAGGATGGCCTCGAGGTCGTCGACGTCGGCTCGACCGATCAGGGACTCGGTGCTCGGTCGGGGCGGGCTGGTGCTGGGGTCGATGGCGGTCATCGGGAACCTCCGGGAACGGCGGTGACGGGCGGGGTCGGTCGGGCGACGGCCAGGAGGCCGGGCAGCAGGAACGTGCGGACGAGGCGGCGGGCGCCGGCCTCGGTCGCCAGATCGAGGTCGGCGGCCGGGTTGAGCAGGTAGGAGATGACGACCCGGGTCACCCATTCGGCGCTGCGGGCGGCGTCCTCGGCATCGGTGATGTGGCGGGCGAGGTGGGGCGTCGCCATGGTGGCCACGAGGTCGAGCACATGGGTCAGGCGGTCGAACGCGACATGGGGCAGGACGACGTCGGGCTCGTGGGCCAGCAGGTTGCGCAACGCGCCATGGCCAGCCAGGAACCCGCTGGCGGCGCTGATGGCCCGGACCACGAGAACTTCGAGATCGTCGGTGCCGGCGATGGCGGCCTCGACGACGGCGCGCAGGCGGGCACCCTCCCGTCGGGCGGTGACGGCGAGGACCGCGCCCTTGCCGCCGCTGAAGGTGCGGTAGATCGTCGCCCGGCTGCACCCGGCCTGGCGGGCGACGTCCTCGAGGGTGGTCTTGGCGATCCCCCACCGGGCGACGCAGACGAGGAGGGCGTCGCTGATCCGCTCGTCCATCGCCACCTCGTCAGACGCCGGTGCTCCCGGGCGCCGGTCGTGGCCCGCCCGGTGCCCGCTGTCGTCGACGACTACCACGCCTGAGACGGTAAGAGCGAAACTGTCTCACCGTCAACGCGCTCGAGTGTGACAGCGGTCACACAACGATGGACATACTGGGCCTTGACGGCAGACCCCGGGCACCGCACGATGCCCATACCGCGCGCTAGTTCCGGGATCGGGACCCCACCCCAGATCCAGGAACGGCGGAAGACGGAGGTCCGCCACCCCACCGGCGGGCCTCCGTCGCGTCCGGCCCCGTTGGGTCAGGCCGGTTGCCCGTCAGCGGCGATGATCCCGGCGAGGAGCTCGTCGGCTACCAGCCGCTCGACCTCGACCGGGTCGCCGAGGTCCCACCGACCGGGCGTGGCCATGAACGAGAGCACCATGCGGGCGAGGTAGTCGGCGGCGGCATCGACGTCGACGCCGGGGCGCAGCCGTACCCCCGCGAGGCGCTCCCGCAGGTAGTCACGGATCACGGCCGTGACCAGCGGCGTCGTCTGCTGGAGCTGGGGCAGGAAGCCGCCCGGCTCGGTCTCGAGCAGACGCTGGAGGACCTCGTGCTCGGCGATGGCCCGATGGGCGAAGACGAGACCGCGCACGAGACGGCCGGCGAAGTCCTGGGCCCTGGTCGCCGGGGAGCCCGGCGGCGCGCCGGTCACGGGTTGGTCGATCTCGACGGCGCGGGCCAGACGGTGCAGGAAGCGGCCGACCTCCCAGGTCACGCCCTCGTCGATGAGCTGCTCGCGGCCGCCGGGGAACCAGCGGTAGACGCTGGCGCGGGAGACGCCGGCTTCGGTGGCCACCGCGTCGACGGTGACGCGGGTGAGCCCGTCACGTCCGGCCCGGACGACGACGGCGGCCAGCACCTGGTCGCGAAGGTCGGGGCGGCCGGCGGCGGAGCTCACGGGACGGTGGCGGGTGTCTCGGCGGGATCGGCCCCGGTGTCGTCGGGGCGGTCACCGTCCGAAGCGTCGCGAGGACCGCGGTCGGCCTCGCTCGCGCGACGCCGGGCCTCCCGGCGCAGGATCATCGGGTAGCCACCGATGGCGATCAGCGAGAAGATCGCCCACTGGACGGCGTAGGAGAGGTGAGGGCCGGGGTCGAGGGGAGGCCGAGCCAGCGCGATGGGCACACCGTCGGCGTCGGCCGGGTCGACGGTCTCGAGCTGGAGCCACACCGGCAGCAGCGGGTACGGCATCTGCTGGGCGATGCGGGCCACGTCGACCCGGCTGACCGTCTCGAGCACACCGTCGGCGGGGTCGCGTTGGCTGATGCCCTCGCGGGTCTGGGTGGCCTGCACCAGCCCGGTGACTGTGGCGGGGGCGCCGGCGTCGACCTGGGCGACCGGATCGAGCTCGCTGGGGACGCCCTGGAAGGCGACGAAGCCCCGGTTGACGAGCACGCCGGCCCCGCCATCGAGGCGCAGCGGGGTGAGGACCCAGAAGCCGGGGCTGCCGTCGAGGGCGCGCCCCCGCACGATGACGTCGTTGGCTGGGTCCCACTCGCCGGTGGCCGTGGCGACCCGGAGCTCGACGTCGTCGCCCACCGACGGGGGATCATCGGGCTCGGCGAGGGTGGCGATATCGACGATCGGCTGGGAAGTCCGTGCTTCGACGCGGGCGTTGCGGTCGGCGCGCTCCTGGCGGCGGTCGAGCTGCCACAGGCAGGCCGCCACCATCACCGCCACGAGGGCGAGCACCAGCAGGTGCGAGAGCAACCACCGGGGGCGGAGAGCGAAGCGGTACACCGGAGGACAACGGTACGCGACGCCAGGAGCCCGCCGGCAGCCAGGGCGTTGCTTCCGGTCGAGCAACGCCGCCGACGTGTGCGAGCATGGCCGGGTGGACGAGCTGGGAGGAGCGCCCGCGCCGGGGGCGGGGCCGGGTCGTAGGAAGGTGGCGCTCGTCGCCGTTCCCATCGTGGCGCTCGTCATCATGTCGAACGTCGGCGTGGCGCTGACGACGACGTGGGCCGAGGACCACCCGCTCGCCCTGGTGCTGCTGACCGCCAGCAACCGGGTGCTGGTGCTGACCACCAACAACCTCGACGCCACCAGCTACTACCTGGCCGGCACCGCCCGCCTGCTGCTCTCGGACCCCCTCTTCTTCCTGCTCGGCATGTGGTACGGCGACCGGGCGATCCAGTGGGTCGAGCGGAAGTCGAAGACCTACGGGGAGATGCTCCGCAGCGTCGAGGGTGCGTTCGGCAAGGCGGCCTACGCCCTCGTCGTGATCGCCCCCAACAACTACATCTGCCTCATCGCCGGCGCCGCCGGCATGAACGTCGGCGTCTTCCTCGTCCTGAACGTCGCCGGCACCCTGGTGCGGCTGGCCCTCATCCGCATCACGGGTGCCGCCTTCGAGTCGCCCATCCAGTCGGTGCTCGACGTCTTCGAGGAGTACCGCATTCCCCTGCTGGTGGCGTCGGTCGCCCTGGTCGTCTTCACCGTGCTGAACGACCGCCGCAAGGGCAAGGGCGACATCGGCACGCTGCGCGAGCTCGACGCCGACCTCGACGACGACCCCACCACCGAGGCCTTCGCCGAACCGGAGACCCCGTCGACGTCAGCGGCGGACGACGACCTGGATCCTGCCCCCCGGCCCGAGTAGGCCGCAGGTTTCGACCGACTCCGGTCGTACCGACCTCTACAGGTCGAGGACGGCGTCGAGGCCGACCGTGAGGCCCGCCGGCAGGCCGGCGGCGCGCTTCACGGCGAGGAGGACGCCGGGGGTGAAGCAGGTCCGGTCGGTGGTGTCGTGGCGCAGGGTCAGGGTCTGGCCGGTGGTGCCGAGGACCACTTCCTGGTTGGCCACCGCGCCCCGCATGCGCACGGCGTGGACGGGGATCCCGGCCACGAGCGCGCCGCGGGCGCCCTCGGCGACGACGTCCTCGGTGGGGTCGGGGGCCCAGCGATCGCTGGCGGCGGCCATGCGGCGGGCGGTGGCGATGGCGGTGCCCGACGGGGCGTCACGCTTGGCGTCGTGGTGGACCTCGACGATCTCGGCGGTGTCGAACCACGGCGCCGCCAGCTCGGCGAAGCGCATCAGCAGCACGGCGCCGATGGCGAAGTTGGGCGCGACCAGGCACGAGCTGGTGGTGAAGGCGGCCCGCAGCCGGTCGAGGTCGGCGTCGTCGAGCCCGGTGGTGCCGACGACGGCGTGCAGGCCCCGCTCGGCCACCCACGGGAGGGTGGCGCGGGCGGCGGGGGCGACGGTGAAGTCGACCACCACGGTGGCCCGGGCGTCGACCACGGCAGCGAGCTCGGTGCTGATGGGCAGGCCGCCCGGCGCATCGGTTCCCGCGTGGTGGGGGTCGACGGCGGCGACCAGGTGCAGCTCCGGGTCGGCGGCGATCGCCGCGCAGACCGCTCGCCCGACCTTCCCGCCGGCGCCGACGACGCCGACGGCGACGAGGGGCGCGGTCACGCCCTCGGTGGGGGCGGCGGGGGTGGCCCCGAGGTGGGCGGCGGGGGCGGCGGACCGGGGGTCACCGGCGCCGACGGCTCGGCGGGGGGCATCGGCGCAGCCGGCGGGGGCGGGGGCGGCGTCGTCGAGGACGCGGGCGGCGGCGGCGCGGCGACCCGATCGGTCCACGGGCCACCGGCCGGCGGGGGGCCGCCGTCGGGGATCACTGCGTCGGGCGGCTCGGCGGCCGCCGCCGCCGGGTCGGCGGTGAGGTCACCGCCGAGGGGGCCGTTGGCCGCCTCGAAGGCCTGGAGCTCGCCCACCAGGCGCTCCACGTGCCCGGCGCCGTCGCCGCCGTCGCGACCGGTGCGGGAGGCGTAGTACCAGGCGCCGAGGTCCCGCAGGAGCTGGTCGGACGACCGCTTCGCCTGCAGGTCACCCAGCTTGTCCTGGCCCTTGTCGATGGCCTGTTGGACCTTGTCGAGGAAGCCCATGGGTACACCATAATCCGGCGTGCTCAAGTGCGCCGCCGAGCGGCCGACAGGGTGGGCATGGTGACACGACGCGAGGTGGACTGGAACCCGGACGCGGGGACGCTCGTGGTCGGGGGCCGCACCGCCGTGCTGGAGCGCGACGTGCCCAACGAGGCCGTCCTCGACACCTACCTCGACCTGGTGGCCGACCAGCGCTCCGTCCCGCGTGATCTGGGCATCACCCTGCGCCAGGACGACATCGAGGTACTGGCCGAGCTCCTCGACCTCGACGACGCTGCGCTGGAGGCTGATCTCGTCCGCCTCCTCGGGATCACCGCCCCCGTCGCCATTGAGATCGGCCGCTCGTTGCGGCGCCAGCGGATGCAGACCGCCGCCGCCGCGCTCGTCGGTACCGGCCTGCTGGTCGGCGTGGCCGTCCTCGGCCCGGCACCGAGGGTCGACCGCACCGACCCGGCAGCCAGCACCGGTGCGGCCCCCACCCCGGCAGTGGTGGTCCCCTCACCTCGCACCGCCCCGACACCGGCGCCGACATCGGTCGACTTCGTCCGCGGCGTGACCGGTCTCGAGGAGGTCGCGGCCGACGGCGGCCCCGCCCCGGCAACGGCAACGGCGGCGAGCTCGACCGAGACGCCGGTGGTCCCCGCGCTCGACCCCGACGGCGACATCGGCGACGCCCTCGTCATCGAGCGCGACCCCGCCGACGTTCCCCGGCCCGACCCCGGCCCTACGCTCCCCGACGCCGACATCGGCGACGCCCTCGTCATCGAGCGCGACCCCGCCGACGTCCCGCCGGCACCAGGCCCCGCCTTCCCCGACGCCGACATCGGCGACGCCCTCGTCATCGAGCGCGACCCCGCCGACGTCCCGCCGGCACCGGGCCCGCCGCCGGCCTGAGCCGGGCGGCCCGCAGCCCTACCGGGTCGGCAGCTCGTCGAAGGGGCCGACGGCGGCGAGGGCCCGCGGCCCGGCCAGGACCCGCCCGATGGCCCGATCGACGTCGTCAGCGGTGACCGCCCGGATGCGCGCCAGGTGGGTTTCGACGCTGACGAGACCGGTCCCCGACAGCTCGCTGCGGGCCAGGCGGGCCATGCGGCTCCCGGGGTCCTCGAGGCCCAGCAGGAAGGAGCCCTCGAGGTAGCCCTTGGCGACCGCGAGCTCGTCACCGGTGATGCCGTCGGCCACCAGCGCCGCCACCTCGGTGTCGATCAGGTCGAGGACCTCGGCCACCTTCGTCGGCGCCGTCGCCACCTCGACCACCAGTGAGCCCGTGTCGCTCGACAGGCCGACCGAGCTCCACACCGAGTAGGCGAGGCCCCGCTCCTCGCGGATCAGTTGGAACAGCCGGCTCGACATCCCTCCGCCCAGGGCGTGGTTGGCCACCGCCAGTGGGTAGCGGTCGGGATCGTGCTGGTCGAACGCCAGCCATCCGAGGGCGAGCTGGGCCTGTTCGGCCGGGTGGCGCACGACGACCTGCGCCACGATCGGCGCCGTCGGGACCTGGCGCACGGGGCCGGCCCCGACCGCTCGTCCGTCGAGGAAGCCGTCGACGGCGGCGACGACCCCGCCATGGTCAAGGGCACCGGCGGCCACCACCACGACGTGGGCGGGCGTGTACCACCGCTCGTGGAACGTGGCGATGACGTCGCGTGCCAACCCGGCGATCGATTCCTCGGTGCCGAGCACCTCGCGGCCGAGCGGGTGGCCGGGGTGGAGCGATTCGGCCAGGACCGTGTGCACCACGTCGCCGGGGTCGTCCTCGGCCGCCGCCAGCTCCTCGAGGATCACCTCGCGCTCGCCGTCGACCTCGCCCGGGCGCAGCGCCGGTCGGGCGAGCACATCGGTGAGGATCTCGAGGCCGAGCCCGGTGGCGGCGGCCGGCAGGCGGGCGTAGAAGGCGGTGTGCTCCCGGGCCGTGTAGGCGTTCATCTCGCCGCCGACGGCGTCGATGGCCCGGGCGATGTCGCGGGCGCTACGGGCCTCGGTGCCCTTGAACAGCAGGTGCTCGAGGAAGTGGCTGGCACCGTGCTCGTCGTCGGCCTCGTCGCGCCCGCCGACGGCGACGTAGGCGCCGAGGGCGACCGAACGCGCCTCCGGCACCCGCTCCGTGAGGATGCGGGTGCCGGAGGCGAGGACGGTGCGCTCGATCCCGGGGGGGAGCGCCGCCGTCGACTGACTCAGCGTCGACCGCCCCGGCCGCCGCCGCCGCCGCTGCGACCACCACGGCCGCCGCGACCGCCGCCGGCGTCACCGCGACCGCCGCCACCGGCGCGCTGCTCCTCAGCCGGGCCAAGGTCACCGAACTCGGTGCGGATCTCGGCGTCGAAGGCGTCCTCGAAGGAGACCTCGTCGCCACTCGTGGCCGGTGCGGCGGCGGGGGCGTCGTCGCGGTCGCGACCACCGCGACCACCACGGTCGGTCCGATCGCGGCCGCCGCCGGCGGGGGCGTCGTTGCTGCTGGCGCCGCTGTCGCCGGCGGGGGCGTCGCCGTCGGCGAGGGCGGTGACGGGCGAGAGCGACACCTTGCCGCCGGGATCGACGTCGTCGACGCGGACCTCGATGACGTCGCCCAGGTCGAGGACGTCCTCGACCCGGTCGATGCGCTTGCCGCCGCCCATCTTGGAGATGTGCAGCAGGCCGTCGCGGCCCGGGAGGATGTTGACGAAGGCGCCGAACTTGGTGATGTTGACGACCCGGCCCTGGTACACCTGGCCCACATCAGCGGTGGGCGGATTGAGGATCAGCTGGATCTGGCGCTTGGCCTCTTCGACCTTGCTCGACTCGGTCGAGCCGATCGAGACGGTGCCGACCATGCCGTCGTCGTCGACGGAGATGTCGGCGCCGGTCTCGGCCTGGATGGCGTTGATGACCTTGCCCTTGGGCCCGATCACCTCGCCGATCTTGTCGATCGGGATCTCGAAGCTGACGATCTTCGGAGCGGTCTCGCCGACCTCGCTGCGGGGCTCGGCGATGGCGCCGGCCATGACCTCGAGGATGGCGAGGCGGGCGTCGCGGGCCTGCTCGAGGGCGGCGGACAGCACCTCGGTGGGCAGGCCGTCGATCTTGGTGTCGAGCTGGAGGGCGGTGATGAACTCGCTCGTCCCGGCGACCTTGAAGTCCATGTCGCCGAAGGCGTCCTCGGCCCCGAGGATGTCGGTGAGGGTGGTGTACTTGCCGTCGGCGTAGATGAGCCCCATGGCGATGCCGGCCACCGCGGCGGTGACGGGCACGCCGGCGTCCATCAGCGAGAGGCTGGAGGCGCACACCGAACCCATCGAGGTGGAACCGTTGGAGCTCAGCACCTCCGACACCAGGCGCAGGGCGTAGGGGAAGTCCTCCTTGGAGGGGACGACCGGCAGCAGGGCCCGCTCGGCGAGCAGGCCGTGGCCGATCTCGCGGCGCTTGGGGCTGCCCACCCGGCCGGTCTCGCCGTTGGCGTGGGGCGGCATGTTGTAGTGGTGCATGAAGCGCTTCTTGTTCTCGGGCGCCAGCGTGTCGAGCATCTGGTCCATCTTCGCCATGCCCAGCGTGCACACGTCGAGGACCTGGGTCTCGCCCCGCTGGAAGAGACCGGAGCCGTGCGCCGTGGGCAGGATGCCGACCTCGGCCGACACCGGGCGCAGGTCGGCCGGGCCCCGGCCGTCGATGCGGACGCCGTCGTTGACGACGCGAGCGCGGATGATGCCCTTCTGCACGGACTTGGCCGCCGCCTTGACCTCCTTGGCCCGCCCCTCGAGGGGGGCGCCGTCGGCGCAGAGGGCGGCGACGATGTCGGCGACGGCGGCGCGGGTGGCGACCTCGCGGTCGGCCTTGGCGGCGATGGTGCCGGCCTGGGCCAAGCCGTCGGTGCCGTGGGCCTCGACGGCGGGGACGACGTCGTCGCCGTAGTCGAGGACGGGCTCCCAGCTCATGGGCGGGCGGGCGCCGGCGAGCTTGACCAGCTCGAGCTGGGCGTCGATCGAATGCGCGATGTAGGCCTTGGCGACGTCGAGCCCCTCGGCGATGACGGCCTCGGTGACCTTGGGGGCGCCGGCGTCGTAGTAGTCGACCGCCTTCTCGGTGCCCCCGGCCTCGACCATCATCACCGCGATGTCGCCGGCGTCGTTGCGCCGCCCCGCCACCACGAGCTCGAAGGTGGCGGCCTCGCCCTCGTCGTAGGTCGGGTGGGCGATCCAGGCGCCTTCCTGGTCGTAGGCGACCCGGACGGCGCCGATGGGCCCGTCGAAGGGGATGCCCGAGAGCATGAGGGCGGCGCTGGCGGCGTTGATGCCGAGCACGTCCTGGGGGTTGACGCCGTCGGCGCCCATGACGGTGATGACGACCTGGGTCTCGTTGCGGAAGCCCTTCGGGAAGCTGGGCCGCAGCGGGCGGTCGATCAGGCGACAGTTGAGGATGGCGAGGTCGCTGGGGCGGCCCTCCCGGCGGAAGAACGAGCCGGGGATGCGCCCGGCGGCGTACATCCGCTCCTCGACGTCGATGGTGAGGGGGAAGAAGTCCATCCCCTCCCTGACGCTGCTGGCGGCGTTGGCGGTGGCGAGCAGGGTGGTGCGGCCGATGGAGGCCACGACGGCGCCCATGGACTGCGGCGCCAGCTTGCCGGTCTCGAAGGTGATGGTCCGGTCGGTGCCCGATACGGGCGCTTCGACGGTGATGGGCCCGGTCTGGGTGTCCGTCACTGCGTCTCCTTTGTGGGTGGTGGAGCGCTGCGCCGGGGCCGGTTCCCAGTCGGGGTGGTCCGGGTGCGTGACCCGGGCCGCCTCGACTGGCAGCCGACCCCCTCGGTGGCAGCCCTGTGCTCCGGGGTGGGTGGTGTACGAAGACGGGCGGCCGTAGGGCCGCCCGCCGGTGTTCAGGTGAGGCTCAGCGCCGCAGCCCGTTGGCGGCGACGATGGACCGGTAGCGCTCGATGTCGTTGTCCTGCACGTAGCGCAGGAGGCGACGTCGACGCCCGACGGCCTGGAGCAGGCCCCGACGGCTGTGGTGGTCCTTCTTGTGGACCCGCAGGTGCTCGGTCAGGTGGTTGATGCGGGCGGTGAGCAGCGCGATCTGGACCTCGGGGGACCCGGTGTCGCCGTCGTGCAGCTTCCGCTCGTCGATGATTACCGCTTTGCCGCGGTCGATCTTCTCGGACATGCGCGTACCTTCTCGTTGGGCCGGCGGCGCCTCGGTGGGCGTCGGTGCCGGGTGGGACTGGTGCCCCGCCCCACGGTCCGCGATCACGCGCGACCAGGAGCGACTCACACACGATAGCAGCCCGGGCCGCGAAGCTGGCCTCGCCCTGTCGGCGGAGCCGGTTACCACTCCCCGTGTTCAACGTGCCAGCGGTAGCGGGGAGCCCGGTGCAGGGTCTCGTCGTCGTGCCAGCGCTGGGTAGGGGTCAGCGCCACCGCCAGCGAATCGGGGGCGTAGAAGCCGGGGCAGGCGTCGACCTCGGCAGGAGTGGCGTCGACGTCGAGGCCGGCGTCGAGCTTCGCCTTCAGCACGGCGGTGCCGAGGCGGCCCCGCATGAGCTGGTGGACGATGGCGGGCATGGCCTCCGGATCGCGGAGCAGCCACGAGTGGGCGGCGCCGTCGACCACCACCAGCTCGCCCCGAGCCCGGCGGGCGGTGTCGCGGGCGGTGGCGATGGGCACGGGCAGGTCGCGGGCGCCGTGGATCACGAAGGTCGGGAGCCGGCGCAGGCGCAGCTCGTCGAGCATCCACGCCGTCCCCCGGCTACGCATGATCGACCACGCCGGCCCGTACAGCCGCCACGGCCGGCGCATGTGGCCGACGATGGTGGGCCGCACGAGGTTCCCCAGCTTGGCGGCCTGACCGGGGTCGCGGAACAGCGGCACGGTCGACAGGGTGTCGGCCAGCAGCACCGCCCCCACGGCAGCGAACAGCGGAGGCCACACCCGGAAGGCGAAGACCATGCGATCCCAGGTCTCGCCCACGATGGCGTCGATGAGCAGGAGGGCGGCCACCCGCTCAGGTTGCGTGGCGGCCAGCTCGGTGGCCAGACGCCCGCCCATCGAGTGCCCGGCCAGCACCACCTTGCGCAGGCCGAGCTCGTCGAGCACCCGGCCGAGGAGCTGGGCGTAGGAGGCCATGGTGCCGCCGCCCGAGGGCAGGCCCTGGGTGCCGCCGTGGCCGGCGGTGTCGATGGCCACCACCTTGAAACCCATGTCGACCAGGCGCCACAGCGTCTGGGCGTAGAGGATCCCCTCGGCGATGAAGCCGTGCACCATGACCAGCGGCACGCCCTCGCCGCACACGGCGACGCCGACCTCGTGGCCGTCGGGCAACGTGATGGTCCGCCGGGACAACCGGGGCAACGCGACCCGCTCGGCGGTGCCGGGGGCGGCGGTGGGCCCGAGGAGGGCGACCTCGTCGGCAGGCGCGGACTCGTCGACCTCGACGGCGGCGCTCGCGCCGGCCTGGCCCCGGGTTCCCATCGCCCCCAGCGTGGCACGTCGGCGGCCTCGCCCGGTGTGACGCTCGGCGATGCTGTGGTCATGATCGTCAGCTTCGGATCGCTCAACCAGGACCTCGCCGTCCGCCTCGCCCACCTGCCGGCGCCGGACGAGACGATCCTGGCGACGGGCGACGCCTCCTACCGGGGCGGCAAGGGCCACAACCAGGCCCTCGCCGCCGCCCGGCTGGGGGCGCCGGTGGCCATGGTGGGCCGCGTCGGCGACGACGACGCCGGGCGGTGGCTGCGGGGCGGTCTGGCGTCCGGCGGCATCGACATCTCCCAACTGCTCGCCGTACCGGATACCCGCACCGGCACCGCCCTCTGCCTGCTCGACGACGCCGGCCAGGTGGCGATCGTGGTGGTGCCCGGCGCCAACGCCACGGTCGACGTCGCCACCGCGGAGGCCGCCATCGAGCTCCTCGCCGACGCTCGCGTCCTGCTGCTCCAGGGCGAGGTCGCGGTCGCCGCCTCGGTGCGTGCCGCCGCGCTGGTGCGCGCCGCCGGGGGCGCGGTCATCGCCAACCCGGCCCCGGTCCCCGACGACGCCGAGGCGCTGCTCGCCGCCGCCGACATCGTCGTCGTGAACCGCGTCGAGGCGACAGCCCTCGGGCTCGCCGCCTCGGAGCGGGTGGTCGTCACCCTCGGCGCCGACGGCGTCGCCGTGGCCGGCGAGCAGATCGCCGCCTACCCCGCCGAGCCCGTCGACCCCACCGGCGCCGGCGACACCTTCGTCGCCGCCCTCGCCACCGCCCTTTCCGAGGGAGCTGCGCTGGTCGAAGCCGCCCGCTTCGCCGCCGCCGCCGGCGCCTGCGCGGTGGAGGTCGCCGGCGCCGAGCCGTCGCTCCCGACCCGGGCGATGGTCGAGGCGAGGATGCGGCGCCGCTGACCCCCACCCCAACCGAACCGAACCGGCGGCAGCTGTCGGAGTCATCACCCCGATAGCTGCCGCCAGAACGTCTGAGGGGCTATCGAGAAGCGGTGGCGAGGATCTCGCGGGCCTGGGCGCAGTCGGCGCCGATCTGGGTGATGAGGGTGTCGACGCTGTCGTAGTGCTCCTCGCCGTGGAGGCGGGCGACGAAGCGGACGCCGACGTGCTCGCCGTACAGGTCGAGCCAGCCGTCGGTGTCGAGGACGTGGACCTCGAGGAGGCGGTAGCCGTCGGCGACGACGGTGGGGCGGACGCCGAGGGACGCAGCGCCGGCCAGCACCGTGTCGTCGCTGCGCACCAACCACGCGGCGTAGATGCCGTCGGCGGGGAGCTGGACGTCGTCGGCGACGTGGACGTTGGCGGTCGGGAAGCCCCACTCGCGGCCCCGGTGGTCGCCGTGCTCGACGGTGCCGCGGACCTCGTGGTGGCGCCCCAGCAGGACGGTCGCGGCGGGCAGGTCACCGGCCTCGAGGGCGGCGCGGATCGTGGTGGAGCTGACCTTCGCCGCCTCGTCGTCGGTGGTGGCGCCGGCGGCGTCGACGAGGTCGACCCCGACCGCCTCGAAGCCCAGCTCGGCGCCCAGGCGCCGGAGCAGCTCGACGTTGCCGCGACGCTCGTGGCCGAAATGGAAGTCGGAGCCGACCAGCACGAGCTTGGCGTGGAGGCGCCCGACGAGGGTGTCGGCCACGAAGTCCTCGGCTGACTCCTTCGACCGGGCCTCGTCGAAGGTCAGCACGACGACGTGGTCGACGCCGCTGGCGGCGAGGAGCTCGATCTCCTGCTCGGGGTCGGTGAGTTGCTTCGGGGCTGAATCGGGGCGCACGACGGTGGCCGGATGGCGATCGAAGGTGACCACCGCGGAGGGCACGCCCATCGCCTCGGCGCGACGCACGAGCTCGGCGATCACGGCGCGGTGGCCCCGGTGGACGCCGTCGTAGGCGCCCACGGTCACCGCGCTGCCGTGGGGCAGGTCAGGGCTGCGCGCCGCGTCACGCCAGACAGCCATGACCACCAGACGCTATCGCCAGTGCGTTCCGGCGGCGGAAACCGACGGGTACCTGTCGAGAATCGCCGCCAGCACGGGAGAGGGGGCCCGGTCGACGGTCAGGCGGGGAGCACGACGGCGGGTTTGACCGTGGCGCCACCGTGGTCCTCGTAGACGGCGAGGAGGCGTCCCTCGGTGTCGAGGACCCGCCACGGGCCGGGGCCGTCGGCGCCGAGGGCGGCGACGGGCAGCACCTTGCCGTGACCGACGGCGGTGGTCAGCTCGGCGTTGGCGACCAAAGCGGGAAGGAAGCGCACCGCCTCGGCGGGGGTGAGCAGGCGCTCGACGGTGACGGCGTCGAGGGGGGCCGCCTCGTCGAGGCCGTAGGGCCCGACGGCCGTCCGGCGCAGCGCCCGGAGGTGGGCGCCGCCACCGAGGTCGGTGCCGACGTCGGCGGCCAGCGTGCGCACGTAGGTGCCCGACGAGCAGGCGACGTCGATGCGGAACACGAGCGGGTCGTCGGTGGGCTCGACGTCGTAGCGGTGCACGGTGACCGGGCGGGCGGCCCGTTCGACCTCGACCCCCTCACGCGCCAGCTCGTAGAGGTGGCGGCCCCCGACCCGCACCGCCGAGACCATGGGCGGTACCTGTTCGATCGCGCCACACAGCCCGGCGGCGGCGGCCCGCACCTGCTCGAGCGTGGTGCCGCCCATGGCGTGGGTGGCGGTGACCTCGCCGCCGGCGTCGAGGGTCGAGGTCTCGACGCCCAGGACCAGCTCGCCGGTGTACGCCTTGCCCAGCGCCGTCAGGTACCGCAGCAGCCGGGTGGCCCGCCCCACCCCGACCAGCAGCACGCCGGTGGCGTCGGGGTCGAGGGTGCCGGAGTGACCGACCTTGCGGGTGCCCAGCACGCCGCGGAGCTTGGCCACCACGTCGTGGCTGGTCCACCCGGCGGGCTTGTCGACGACCAGCAGACCGTCGGGCCCGGCCTCAGCCCGCCGCGCCATCCACCGGCCGGTCATCGGCGGCGGTGCCGCCGGCGAGGCGGTCGCGCTCGGCGAGCCGCTCGATCTCGTCGGGCACCACCACCTCGGGCACCTCGCTCGGGGCCAGCTCGCGCAGCACGTGGTCGAGCTGGGCGGCGCGGCGCACCACGTCGTCGGGGCGGAACGACAGCTCCGGCGTCCGCTTGAGGCGCGACTGGCGGTTGACCGCGGCCTGGAGCCGGACCCGGTGCTCACTCAGCGCCGACAGCACCTCCTCGTCGCCCTCGGGCCCCTGCAGCGAGTCGAAGAACACGACGGCGCGCCGGATGTCGGCCTCGGTGTCGACCGAGGTGACGGTGACCATGGTGAGGCGGTCGTCGTCGACCCGCTCGAGCTCCTCGGCCAGGATCTCCCGCAGCAGCTCGTTGAGCCGGGCCGTGCGGGGATAGCGCGGCTGGTTGCGCGACGTCGTCGCCCGCCGCCTCCCGCTCCTGCCCTTGGCGCTCATCGGTCGGTCACGTGCTCTCCTCGTCGTCGAGCCACCGGCGGTCGGCGGCCAGGACCTGGATCTCGGGGAACGACCACACGAAGCGCTCGACCTCGTCGAGCACGTCGGCCACGTGACCAACCGAGGCGCCCACCGCGGCGACGCCGACCCCCGCCCGTTGCCACTTGTCGTGGTGGTCGACCTCGGCGGCCGCCACCTGGTAACGGCGGCGGGCCCCCTCGACGATCGGCTTGACCACCCCCCGCTTCTGCTTCAGCGAGTGGCAGTCGGGGATGTGGAGATCGAACTCCAGCGCGGCGACGAACACAAGGGCGCCGAGGCTACCGGTCTACGTCCGGGGGATCTCCCGCTCCTCGAAGGTCTCGATGATGTCGCCCTGCTTCAGGTCCTGGAAGTCGGACAGGCCGATGCCGCACTCGAAGCCCGACTGGACCTCGCGGACGTCGTCCTTGAACCGCCGGAGGGTCTGGATGGCGCCCTTCCAGATGATGGTGCCGTCGCGCAGGAAGCGGACCTTCGAGCCCCGGGTGATGGTGCCGTTGGTGACGTAGCAGCCGGCGACCTTGCCCACGCGCGGCACCGAGAAGATCTCGCGGACCTCGGCGTCGCCGGTGACCACCTCTTGGAACTCGGGGGCGAGCATGCCGACCATCGCCGCCTCGATGTCCTCGAGAACCTTGTAGATGATCTCGTAGCTGCGGATCTCGACGCCCTCGGTGTCGGCCAGCTCCCGGCTCTTGCGGTCGGGGCGGACGTTGAAGCCGATGATGGTGGCGTTCGACGCCGCCGCCAGGTTCACGTCGTACTGGGTGATGCCACCGACGGCCCGGTGCACGAAGCTCAGCTTCACGTCGTCGCGCTCCAGCTTGCGGAGCGACTCGGTGAGGGCCTCCAGCGAGCCGTTGACGTCGGCCTTGAGGATGATGTTCAGCGTGGCCGTCTCGCCGGCCTGGATGGCCGAGAAGATGTCCTCGAGGCGGGCACCGCCGCCGCCGACGTGGGCGCCGTCGCGGCCGATGTGGGCCAGGCGCTGCCAGTGCTCGCGGGTCTCGGCGACCGAGCGGGCCACCTTCTCGTCGGGGGCGACGACGAAGCTGTCGCCGGCGTCGGGCACCTCGGACAGACCGAGGACCTGCACCGGGGTGGACGGGCCGGCCTGCTTGACCTGCTTGCCGGTGTCGTCGATGAGGGCCCTGACCCGGCCCCAGGCGGCGCCGGCGACGAGCGTCTCACCGACCTTGAGCAGGCCCCGCTGGACGAGGATGGTGGCCACCGGTCCCCGACCGACGTCGAGCTGGGCCTCGAGGACCACGCCCTGGGCGCGGCCCTCGGGGTTGGCCTTGTAGTCGTGGATGTCGGCCACCAGGACGAGGGTCTCGAGCAGGTCGTCGATGCCGATGTCCTGCAGGGCCGACACCTGCACCATCTCGACGTCGCCGCCCCAGTCGCTCGGCACCAGGCCCTGCTCGGAGAGCTGCTGCTTGACCCGGTCGACGTTGGCCTGCTCACGGTCGACCTTGTTGATGGCGACCACGATCGGGACCTCGGCGGCCTTGGCGTGGTTGAGCGCCTCGACGGTCTGGGGCATCACGCCGTCGTCGGCCGCCACCACCAGGATGACGATGTCGGTGGCCTGCGCGCCCCGGGCCCGCATGGCGGTGAACGCCTCGTGGCCGGGGGTGTCGATGAAGGTCAGGGCGCGGTCGTTGCGGACGGCCTGGTAGGCGCCGATGTGCTGGGTGATGCCCCCGGCCTCGCCGGCCACCACGTTGGCCCGGCGGATGCGGTCGAGCAGCTTGGTCTTGCCGTGGTCGACGTGACCCATGACGGTGATGACCGGGGCCCGGGGGACGAGGTCGCCCTCCTCCTCGTCGTCGAGCTCGGCGACGTTGAGCTTCTTCTGGAGCTCGACCTCCTGCTCCTGGCCGGGGTCGACCAACCGGATCTCGGCGCCGATCTCCTCGGCGAAGAGCTCGATCTGGTCGTCGGACAGCGACTGGGTGGCGGTGACCATCTCGCCCAGCTGGAGCAGGAAGCGCACGACGTCGGCCGTGGTGCGATTGAGCCGCGGGCCCAGCTCCTGGGGCGACGAGGCGCGCTCGACCACGAGGACGCCCTCGGGGACGGGGGCGTCTTTCGGCGTGTAGGACGGGGTCTCGAACGGCTGCAGTTCCTCGCGGTTGCGACGGCGCCGACCGGTGCGCCGGGGCGGACGGCGACCGCCGCCGGGACCACCGGGTCGACCACCGGGACCGCCACCGGGGCGACCGCCCGGGCCGCCGCCGGGACCGCCGGGGCCACCGGGACCGCCCGGACCGCCGCCGGGGCGCGGGGCGAAGCCGCCACCGCCACCGCCGCTGGGCGGACCGCCGGGGCGACCGGCGTAGGGTCCACCGCTGGTGCGCTGGCCGGGAGCCGGGCGGCTCGTGGGCGCCGGTCCCCGTCGGCCACCGAGGCCGGGCGGGGGCGGGATGGGTGTGCCCGACGAGGAGGTCGGCGGGCGCCGGCCGGGAGGCGGCGGGATGGGCTTGCCGGTGCCGGAGGTGGGGCGCGCCTGGCCGGGGGCGGTGGCCGCCGCCCGGGCCACCGGGGGGCTGGGGTTGCCGATG
>JBBJOU010000005.1:0-19573 GCA_037724305.1 Acidimicrobiales bacterium | reverse complement strand
CGACCTGCAGGGCCTGGACCTCGCCGCACAGGCGGACCGGCACGCGCCGGTCGGCATCCGCAATGCGGGCGACGTCGACGGCGCAGAACCGGGTGTCGAGGCGCTCGCGGTCGAGCTCCCCGAGCGTCTTCGTCCATCGCTTGGCCACGTCGCGCAACCCCATGACGTCGACGTTACCGGGCCGGCCCGGGGCGCCCGCCCCGACGGCGGACCGACGCCCGCTCGAAAATGGCGAGGTGGTCGGCGGCGACGTCGTCGAAGGTGCGGACCGACGCCGCCGGGGCGGGTGCCGGTGGCCCGTCGGCGATGAGGGCGGCGACGGCGGCGGCCAGCGCACCGGGGTCGTCGACCGGCACCAGCGTGGTACCCGGCCCCGCCGCCTCGGCCACGCCGGGGGCGTCGGTGGCGACGGTGGGCAGTCCTGTGGCCCGGGCCTCGAGCAGGGCGTTGGGAAGCCCCTCATAGCGCGAGGGCAGCAGGAAGACGTCGAGGTCGCGGAGGTGGGCGGCCACCGCCGTCGGTGACGCCAACGGGCCGACGAAGCACACCGGCAGCCCGGCAGCGCGCCGCTCGAGGGCGGCGCGGTCGGGCCCGTCACCGGCGACCACGAGCTCGACGGCGTGGCCGGCCGCCACCAGGCGGGCGACGGCGTCGACCGCCACGTCGATCCCCTTCTGGTCGACGAGCCGCGAGACCGTACCGAGGCGGATGGGCCCCGGTGCCCGCGCGCCCGTCCCCGGGCGGAAGATGGTGGCGTCGAGGCCGTTGGGGATCACCGCCACCGCCGGGCGCTCGACGCGGTGGGCGCGGGCCACGAAGTCGGCCACTGCGGTGGAGTTGGCGATCCAGGCGTCGACGAGGGGGGCACCGGCGCGGTCGAGCGCCCGCCGGCCACCGCCGCGGAACTCCTCGACGCGACGCTCGGCGCACACCACCGCGGGCCGGTGGGGGCCGAGCCCGGCGGCGATGCGGGCGTACAGGTTGGCCCCCCACAGCTGGGCGTGGACCACGTCCGCGTCGCGCAGCACGCGCCGGGCGACGGCGAGGCGGGCCGGCGACCACCCCGGGCCCGGGGGGCCCTCGACCACCTCCACCCCGAGGGCCCGCACCTCCTCGACCAGCACGCCGCCCGGGAACAGGACCAGCAGGCGGGCGTCCCAGCGCCGGCCGTGGGCCGCGCCGAGCAGTCCGACCAGCTGGCGCTCGGTGCCGGCGGCCGGGAGCCGGGCGAGGACGTGAGAGACGCGCAGCACCGGTGCAGGACCGTACCTCTCCGCGCCGGCGCCGCCCGTCGCCCCCCGTGACGGCGGACCGTGGTGGCGCGTCAGTGAGAGGTGGCGGCCCTACGCTGCAGGGTGATGGAGCTACGGGACCTGGTGCGTGGTGGAGGTCGTTTCGTGGCGCTGTGTGCCCTGATCCCGGTCCTGGCCGGCGCCATCGCGTTCGCGGCCGTGCGGGACGAGCCGGTGCGTCACCGCACCCTGGTCTCGCTGCCGCTGCCGGCCACCGTCGCCTCGGGGAGCGCCTCGCTGGTGGCCCAGTGGGTGGCCGGCTTCCGCCAGGCGGCCACCGGCCCCGACGCCATCGCTGCCGTGGTCGAGGCCACCGACCTGGCGCCCGCCGTGGTCGCCGACGCGGTCAGGGCCCGCCAGGACGGGGAGGGCCCCTTCGTCGAGGTGGTTTTCCTCTCCACGACCGAGGCCGCCGGCGAACCGGCCGTCGAGACCATCGTGGCGGTGGCCATCGAACGCATGGCCAGCCCCCAGCGCCAGGAGGTCGACGCCCGCCAGCTCGACCTCGACGTCCGGAGCAGCACCTCCGTCGAGGCGCGCGCCGCCCTCGACGAGTTCGTGCTGCGCACCGGCGAGCTGCAGCCGGCCGAGAGCCTGCGGGCCCTGGAGACCACGCTCACCGCCCAGCGGTTCCAGCTGTCGGTCGAGGAGGAGATCAGCACCCTCCGCGCCCTCGGGATCCGCGACGCGATCGCCGACCTCGAGGTCGAGATCGCCGCGTTGCGGCCGCTGGTCGCCGAGCACGACGCCCTCACTCGTGCGGTCGATGACACCGGGCGCAGCCTCGACGCCGCCGAGGACGCGCTCGCCGAGGCGACCGCCGCGCTCGACTCGGCCCTCGCCCCCGAGCCGCTCGCCCCGCCGGTGACGGTGGAGGTGCCACCGGGGCCGACCGTGCGCCGAGCAGTGCTGATGGCCTCCGGGCTGGGGTTGCTGGTGGCGAGCGGCCTCCTCCTCCTGCGCGGCTTCCTCGGCGCCCCGGCGCCCTTCGCCGCCCGCCTCCACCCGGTGGACGCCTGGCCCGACGACCGCCGCCTGCACTGGTGGCGCCAGCTGACCCTGCCGGTCACCACCACCACCGCCAGCGACGATGCGACGGCGATGGACGAGGACGACGACGGCGGCGGTGGCTTCGACGATGGGCACCGCCCGTCACGGTCGGACGATGGCGCCGCCAACGGAGCCGAGCGGTGGGGGGCGCCGGTGTGGGTGGTCGGCGACGACGGCACCGATGTGGGTTGGGAGCGGCCCGGGCGCCGGCGGACAGAGGCAGCCGACGGCGCCCTCGACGACGAGCAGGCCGGCGCCGCCGCTCCCGTCTCGCTCTGGATGGCCCGCCGGAGCCGCGCCCTCGACGCCCGCACCCGGGCCCGGGCCCGGTCGCGAACCCGCTGATCCCAAGCCGCGGTGCCCGTCGGTCAGGAGGGTAGGGGGACGCCGGCGATGACGGCGCGGTAGACGGCTTCGGTGCGCTCGGTGACGGCGTCCCAGTCGTGGGCGGCGACGACGTGGGTGCGCAGCTCGGCGGCGCCGGCGCGCTCGGCGTCGCCACCGGCGAGGCTGGCGGCGATGGCGGCGGCGAGCCCCGCCACGTCGCCCGTGGGGACGAGGCGGTGGCCCGGGCCGGGGCGCCCGACGATCTCGACGTGGGGGGCGATGGCGCTGGCTACCACCGGGGTGGCGTAGGACGCTGCCTCGAGCAGCGTCAGGGGGAGCCCCTCGAGCAGGGACGGCAGGACGAAGGCGGCGGCGTTGGCGTACAGCTCCTCGAGCTCGGCGCCGTGGACGTAGCCGGCCAGCACCACCCGGGGGTCGAGCGCCGCGGCGGCCCGCAGCGTGGCGACGTAGTCGTCGCTGAAGCTCGAACCGCCCGCCAGCACGAGGCGGAGGTCGTCGCCCGCCAGCCGGGCGAAGGCGGCGAGGAGCTGGTCGGGCGCCTTCTCCGGCACCAGCCGGCCGACGAAGAGGGCGTAGGGGCGCTCGCCGAGCCCGAGCCGGGCGCACGCCTCTCCCCGGGGCCGGTGGGGACCCGGCGCGGCGACGCCGTTGGTCACCCGCACCACCGGTGCCCGCCGGCCGGTGTGGCGGGCCTCGAGCTCGGCTGACACCGCCACCACCACGTGCGGTGCCCAGGTCGAGGTCCAGGCGGCGGTGCGGAGAACGGCGCGGGCGACGCCGCCCCACTTCGCCCGCCGGTGGTCGAGGCCGTGCACCGTCAGCACCACCTTCGCCGTCGACGCGGTCCGGGCGACCGGCGCGAACAGCCCGGGGCCGAGGGCGTGGTAGTGCACGATGTCGTAGCGCCCACGGACGGCCCGGGCGGTGGCCGCCGCGGTGTGCACGATGGCATCGAGGTGCTTGGTCCCGACCGTCCGCAACGGCACGAGGCGCATGCCCCGGTGGAGGCCGGCCTCGGGCTGGTAGTTCGCCCGGCAGTAGACGGTGACCTCGTGACCCTTCGCCACCAGCCGGGCCCCGATCTCCTCGACGTGGCGCTCGATGCCACCCCAACGGGCGGGGACGCCCCTCGTCCCGAGCATGGCGATACGCAACCCGGGGGCCCGGCGGTCGGCGGCGCTCAGATGCGACGGACGGGGCGTCGACGTCGAGGCCGGCGCCGACCGGTCCTTCTGCTCCTCGGCGCCGGTATCGGACCGGCTCACTTGTGCACCCGGTCCGGCGACCGGACCGACGTCGAGTCGGGAGCGGGCTCGGGCCGCGTCGCGGCGGCGCCGGCGGCGACCAACGCGGCCAGCACCCACAACTGCACGACCTGGGTGATGGCGTTGCCACCGATGCTGAACACGGTGAACACCGTCACCACGCCACACAGGCCCACGGCCGCGCCCACCCGCCACCCGTCGTCGCCGTCGAGGCGCAGTCCGGCCGCTCGGCGCAGCGAGCCCCGGGCGACGGCGATCAGGCCCCCGAGGAAGCCGAGGTAGGCGATGGCGCCGACCACGCCGGTCTCGACGTAGGCCCGCAGGACGTCGTTGTGGAGCACCTTCTCGGTGCTCGTCTGCTCCTGCACCATGCCCAGGCCGATCCCGGTCACCGGGTTGTCGTTGGCCAGCGGGACGGCCTCGCGCCAGTGGTCGAGGCGCCACACGAAGGAGTTGCCGGCGCCGCCGGTGACGGCGCGCTCGTCGCCCAGGTCGCCGAGGCGGCCGCTCACGCCCGGGACGAGGAGGGCGGCGGCGACGGCGCAGGCCACCACCGCCACCAGCAGGCGCCGGGACTGGAGCACGCCGACCACGGCGATGCCGGCGGCGGCCGCCACCCAGCCCGAGCGGGAGTAGGTGAGCAGCAGCAGCCCGGCATCGAGCACCACCACCGCGAGCAGCACGGGGCGCAGGCGGGGCGCCACCCGGGGGAGCAGGGCGAAGGCCATCACCAGCACCATGGCGAGGTGGAGGGCGAAGGCGTTGGGGTGGACGAAGGTGCCGCTGACCCGTGACAGGCCCTGGGCGTCCACCCGTCCGCCGCTGGTCGCCGCCTGGGTCAGCCCGACGAGCGCGGGCAGCGCGGTGGCGGCGAGGGCGGCGGCCAGGCACCGGGCGGCGACGCTGGGCCGGTCGACGACGCGGTCGAGCACGACGACCATGGCGCACCCCGCCGCCAGTCGGGCCACCTCGACGAGCGATCCGCTCACGTCGGTGGCGCCGACGGCGCTGAGGGCGCCGGCGGCGGTGAAGGCGACGAGCCCGACGGCAGCCCCCGACGGGTGGTGGGCGGCGACGTCGTCGCCGGCGGCCCGGGCGGCGCGGGCGGCGGCGACCTGGGCCAACCACCAGCACGCGCCGACGGCGGCGAAGCCGAGGCCCACGGCGGTGGCCAGCGGGGCCGAGCCCCCACCGTCACCGCGCTGGGCGGCGTCGAGGGCGGGACGGACGGCGACCAGGGCGAGCGCCAGCACCTCGAAGCGGTGCAGGGCGGCCCACGCCAGCACCACGCCACCGACCAGCCCCACGGCGGCGACCGCGACGAGCGGGCGCCCGGTGGCGGCGCCGACGGCGACGGCCACGCAGAGGGCGACCACGGTGGCGATCGGCAGGGGGACAGAACCCCAGCCCCCTCGCCGGCGAACGGCGGCCAGGTCGAGGCCCAGCCCGGCGGCGGTGCCGGCGATCGCCAACAGCGCCGGGCTCACGCGCTGCCTCGGCGAGAGCTGCTCACGCCGGTGCCTCGTCGACGGTGGGGTGGAGGCGACGGGCGAGTCCGAGCCCGGCGGCGAGGACGGCGGCGCCAGTGGCGGCCACGGCCGCGCTGCGGACCACGACGAGCACCGTGTTGTCGCCGAGGGGGTGGATGGCGGCGCTGGCCAGCCCCATGGCGGCGGTGGCGGCCACCGAGACGGCGGCGGTGCGGGCGACCGAGCCGACCACGGGGCGGTAGTCGACGTCGAGGTGGCGGCGAGCCTGCGACCAGGCGTACCCGGCGGCCACCAGCTGCGACACGGTGACGGCGACGGCCACGCCGAGGACGGCCCGGGGCCGATCGGGGCCGATGGCCACGACCAGGGGAGCGAGGAGCACGGCCTCCACCAGCAGGCACACGACGGCGGTGCGCAGCGCGGCGGACGGCTCGAGGCGGGCGTTGAACGGCGTGAGGAGCGCCCGCTGGACGGCCGAGCCGATCAGGCCGACGGCGAGCACGGCCACGACGAGACCGAGGAGCCGGGCGTCGGCGGCGCTGAAGTTCCCCCGCCGGAACACCACCTCGACCGCCGGGCGGGCCAGTACCACCAACACCCCGGTGAGGGGCAGGGTGACGGCGATCATCAGGCGCAGCACGTGGCGGGAGGTTCGCGCGAACGCCACGTCGTCGCCGGCCCCGGCCGCTCGTGTCAGGCGGGGGAGGGCGGCCACGGCGGCCGATCGGCCGACCAGCCCGGCGGCGGCCTGGGTGAGGCGCACGCCGTAGTTCACCACGGTGATCGAGCCGGCGGGGAGGAAGGAGCACACGACCTGCTCGCCCAGCCGGTTGACGAGGTTGACGCCGGCGCCGGCCGCCGGGCGGGTCATCAACCGGGCCAGCCCGGCGGCCTGCCCGTCGCCCCAGCCCCGGGGGCGGAACCGGAACCCGGCCCGGGCGGCGAGCACCGCGATGTAGCCGAGCTGGGCGGCGGCGCCGAGCACGTAGGCCAAGGCCAGGTCGTCGGCGCCGAGCCCGCCCCGCACGATGACGACGGCCGCCGCCACGCCGTTCATCACCACGTTCATGGCCGCCGCTGCGCCGAAGCGTTCGGTGGCGTTGACGCGCGCCCGCAGGACCTCGGCGGCGATCACCAGCGGCACCACTCCGAACATCACCCGGGTGGCGAGCACGGCTTCGTGGCGGGCGGCATCGCCGAGACCGGGGGCGGTGAGGAGGGTGACGGGCTCGGCCACCGCCGCCGCCAGCGCCCACAGCGCGACGCTGCCGAGCACGGCGCCGACGAGCAGGCGCGAGGTGGCGTCGTCGGCACGCGCCGTGCCATCGGCGTCGGCCGCCCGCACCAGGGCGGGGGTCAGCATGGCGGTGGCGCCGGCCAGCATCACGAGGCTGAGCCCCAGGGGGATGCGGGCGGCGACGAAGAAGGCGTCGGAGACCGCACCCGCCCCGTAGGCGACGGC
Source organism: Acidimicrobiales bacterium (assembly GCA_037724305.1). GTDB lineage: Bacteria > Actinomycetota > Acidimicrobiia > Acidimicrobiales > JACDCH01 > JBBJOU01. The sequence goes on along the minus strand of JBBJOU010000005.1, from coordinate 12,666 downwards.
GATGACGGCGTCGAGCACCAGGCCCGAGGCGAGGGCGGCGGCCATCCCCGCCCCCGAGCGCGCCGAGAGGCGGGCGAGCGTGGCCGGCCGCTCCCCGGCCGCGACCGGTGCCGGCGCCGGGGGCGCGGCGTCCCTCACCGGCCCCACCGTTCGAGGCCGGCAGCGGCGCGGGCGTCGAGGTCGGCCTCGAGGGCGGCGCAGCGCTCGGCGATCTCGGGGTCGAGGACCAGGCGCCGACCGAGCGGCGAGGAGCGGACGGCGATGTCGGCCCAGGAGGACGGGTCAGCGTCGATCCCGGCGAACGCGCCGAGCGCTCGTGAGGTGCCGGCGGGGTCGGCCAGCACCTGCCGGTACGACATGACCAGCAGGTCGTCACGGTGGGCGAGACCGAGCTCGAAGAGGAGGCGGTTGCGCACGTACCACAGGAGCGCCGCCCCCGACTCCGGCGAGAGCGAGTCGGGATCGAGGCGGCGCACGAGGGCCACGGAGTCGCCCGACAATCGTTGGAGCTGCCAGCGGTCGGCACCTCGGCCGGCGGCGAGCTCGGCGAGCACGCGACGGTTCCCGTCGCCGAACTTGGCGACCGACGACGACGCCCGGCCGGCGGCGTCCCGGTAGGCCCACACGGCGCGTGGTGGGGTGGTGGTGGCGCCGGCCAGCGTCCCGTCGAGCAGGTCGGCGACGCGGTGGGTGTCGCACAGTGGCTTGAGCAGCACCACCCGGCTGCGGCTGCGGGCGACGAGTTGGGCGACGTCGGCCTCGGGGCGCAGCCGGTAGTGCTCGAAGGCCCGCCGATCGTTCTCGTTGTAGACCTCGACCGCCGGGTTGCGGGCCAGGCCCCGCACCACCATGTTCGTGCCCGAGCGCTGGAGCCCGACCAGGAGGAGCGCACGCGCCGCGCCGGGAGGGCGGGCGTGGCGGCGCCGCCACGCCGCCCGACGGGCGGCGGTGCGCGCCCGGTCGACGGGCTGCCAACCGTGCTCCTCGGCGACCGCGGCCCACCCGTGGCTGCGGACCCAGCCGATGTTGCGACCGACACCGGCGATGGTGCGGCGCAACGGCGGGAGGTCCTCCACCAGTGGCCGGCGCGACGGTGCGGTCGAGTCGGGACTGCGGCGCGCCATCGATCGGCTCACCGGTCGCGCCCGTAGCCGAACCGGCGGGCGACCGGCGCGCTCAGGAGCTCGACCACGCGACGGTCGCGGGCGCCGAGGCGCGATCGCCAGGCCTCATCCGCACGCAGCGCCACCGGGCCGACGGTGAGGCGGGCCGGGTTGCCGGCGACGGTGTGGCTGCGGGTGAGGGTGGCGGTGTCGCCCCGGAGGAAGGGGAGCGGCCCGTCGGCGGGCACCCCGGCCAGGCGGAGCACCCGCCGCACGACGGTCTCGGGGTCGGCGACGAGCTCCTCATAGCGCACCACCAGGTAGCGCTCGGGATCTCCGGCCCAGAGGCGATGGGCCATGTCGTTCCACGCGCCCCACAACAGGGTGGCGCTGGCCGGGTCCCGGCGGTCCATGGCGGTGACCGCCGCCCGGTCGTGGCGCGCCGTCGGGGTCGACCACGACGCCGCCACCCCGCGTGGGTCGCGCACGAGATGCACCACCCGCAGGTCGACGACGCCGGTGGCCTCGAGGGCGGCGCCGTACGACGGTGACTTCGACGCGTCGACTACGACCTCGGCCCCGCTGGCGGCGGCGATCGCCGGGTAGGTGCGGGCCAGGTGGTCGAGCCAGCGCCCGGCCCGGGCCCGCAGCCAGGGATGGTCCCGGCGCCGGTCGACGAGCAGGCGGGGCGCGTGGCGGAGCCGGATCACGGCCTGCGCCTCCGCCGCCAGGGCGATGAGCATCTCCGGGTCGGTCGGCGTGCCCGCCCGGGCCAGGACGTCGAGCCACAGGGGGCAGGCGGGCACCGGTCGTCCGCACCCGCACAGGTCGCCGTCGCCGACGCCGCGCTCGAGGAGGTAGAGCACCTCGCCGGCGCTGGCCAGGCCGGGAACCTCGCCGAGGAGCGACGCCAGCAGCGTGGAGCCGCTGCGCCCGAGACCGGCCACGTAGAGCACGCGCACCGGCCCGGTGGCGGCCTCGATGGGCGCAGGCACGGAGGCGTGGGCGCGGCGTCCCCCGCCGTGGTCGACGGCTCGCACGTCGGGGACGCTACGCGCCGATGGGCGATTCGTCGACCACGGGGGTCGAGGCGCGTCGGCGCGGTCGTCACCAGGGGAGGCGTCGCCCGATGATCGCCGGCAGGCGCTCGACGTCGGCGGCGACGGCGGCCCGGACGGTGGCCGCGTCCTCAGGGGTGAGGGCGTCGTCGGAGTCGCCCCCTTCGTTCTCCCGTGGCAGGACGCCCGGCCGGGGATGCGGGCCGAGCCCGAGGTGGGCGACGAGGCGGGCCAGGCCCGGCGCCGGGTCGGCGAACAGCTCCTCGCTGACCAGCGCCAGCAGCGCCTCGGGCGGGAACACCGCCCGCCACCGCTCGAGCTGCGCGGAGTAGCGGCCGCGGTCGACGTAGCCCGGCCCCTCCCCGCCGGCCAGTTCGTCGGCCACCGCAGCGGCGAAGGAGCGGGCCTCGCGCCCGGACCGCCGCTCGTGGCGCCAGTGGGAGAAGGCGCGGGCCGCCGGTTCACGCACCAGGGCGACGAGGCGGGCGTCGGGCACCACCGCGGCCGCCCGGCCCGGCGCCGCCGGGTGCCAGAGGTAGGCGGGCGTGGCGTCGCCGGTGGCCCAGGTCCCGGTGCGGGCCACTGTGGCCCGGGCGGTGGCGACCGTGGGGAAGAGGGTGCGGTACCACGCCTCGCCCCGGTCGTGGTGGCGGTCGAGGTAGTGCGTCTCCTTGCGCCGGCACGCCAGCACGGACGGGTGGGACTCGAGCCAGGCGGCGACGGAGGTGGTGCCCGCCTTCTGGGCGCCGAGGACGAGGTAGGTGGGCAGGGTGCGACGGCTGGCGGTCGGGCGCAGGGCGAGGTCGACGCCGGCCCGCACGGCCCGCTTCCACGCCGGGAGCACGCTCACCGGGCCCGACGCCCGGTCGCGGCCACCGCCGAGATCGCCACCAGGGAGCGGGTGTGGCCCAGTCCCCGTTCGCGGTGCACGGTCGCCTCCGGGAACAGCCGGGCCAGTTTCCGGGCGTCGAGGAGGCGGATGCCGTCGACCCGGGTCGTCGCCGTGGCCCGGTCGCGATGCACGGGGCCCTTGTCCCACACCCGGACCACGGCGATGCGGGCCCGGCGGGGCAGGGCGAAGTGCAGCGGCAGCGCCAGGTGGGGCTCGACGACGAACCACCGGTTGGGCGTCTGCACGACATGGGCGGGGTTGGCCCGCACCACGGCGGCGAAGCGTCCGACCGCCGCGTCGTCGCCGACGTGTTCGATCACCGAGTTCGACACGACGAGGTCGGCGGCGGCGGGGTCGACCGGGGGATCGATGGCGTCACCCCGCACGACGGTGATCTCGCTGGCCCCGACCACGGTCCGTCCCGGGTCGCCGGCCAGGTTCACACAGGTGACGCGGCGCGGTCGGAGGTCGTCGGGACAGCCCCGCCAGAAGGCGGCCGTGCCGCCCAGGTCGACGACGTGGTCGACGTCGTCCCAGCAGACCTCGCGGCGCAGCAGTGCCCAGCGCCGGTCGCGGTTGGCGGCCGAGGTCCGTCGCACCGCCGCCTTCACCCGGTCCCGGGCCCACGACCGCTCGCCGGGCGCCCCGGCGCTGCCCGCAGGTGCCACGTCGGCAACGGTAGCGATCTGCGCCACACCGCCGGGCGCCAGGGCGGTTCGGGCCAGCGCGAGGGCGCCCGCCGCTACTCTCCAGGCCCCATGAGTCGCCCGACCCGCCGTTCCCCCTTCGCGGCGGACCTGGGCCCGGTGCTGGACCGCCTCGCCAAGGTCGAGGCGCGCTTGGCGGGCATCGAGGCTTTGCTCAGCGAGCCCGAGCCGGACGACGGCGAGATCGGCACCGGCCTGGCCATGCCCGACGAGGCGTCGGAGGAGGCGATGACCGCCCAGGTGGCGGCGCTCATCGCCGACCGGGTGGCGCCCCGGCTGCTCGCCGCCCTCGACGGGGCCCGCCGCACCACCGCGTTCTCGCCGCCGGCCGCCCTCACCACCGGCTCGGTCATCCCGTCCGTCCCGACCGACGCCGTCATCGCCAGCGGCGGCCGTCTCGGCCGCGTCGAGTCGGCGGTCACGGTGGTCGCCGAGCGCCTCGACGAGATCGCCCGCCGCCTCGAGTCGGGCGCACCCGACGCCGCCGAGAACCGCGCCGATGCGGTGGAGCGCCGCCTGGCCGACCTCGCCGAGCAACTCCGCCGCCTGACGAGCCTTTTGGCCGGGTAGACGCAGACCGGCTGGCGCGCGCTACAGGAGCTCGAGGCGGCGGGCGAGGTCGCTCTGGAGGACGCCGGTGGGGTCGAGGGTGGCGCGCACGGCGCGCCACTCGTCGAGGCGGGGGTACATGGGGGCGACCAGCTCGGGGCGCATGCGGCTCTCCTTGGCCAGGTAGAGGCGGCCGCCGGCGTCGAGCACGTCGCGGTCGAGGCGGTCGAGGATCTCGCCGAGGGCGGGGGAGCCGGCGGCGACGTCGAGGGTGAGGGTCCAGCCGGGCCCGGGGAACGAGAGAGGGGCGGGGTTGGCGGCACCGAAACGCTTCAGGACGGTGAGGAAGCTGGCGGCGCCATGGGCCGACAGCGCCTCGATGCAGCGGCGCAGGACGTCCTCGGCGCCGAAGGGTACGAGGCACTGCCACTGGAGGAAGCCCCGGGGGCCGTACAGGCGGTTCCAGCCGTCGACCAGGTCGAGGGGGTGGAAGAATGTGGCGATCGACTGGAGCTCGTCGCGCCGGCGCACCGGTGCCTTGCGGTACCACAGCTCGTTGAACAGCCGGATCGAGCCCCGGTTGAGCAGCCCCGATGGTGCCGGCGGCGAGGGCAGCGGCCGGCGGGGGGCGAAGGCCAGGGGGTCGGCGCGCTGGGGCAGGCCGTCGAGGGCGGCGAGGGGGGCGAAATCGCCCTGGGTCACCACCGAGCGCCCCAGGGAACGGCCGGTGGCCAGAAGGTCGAGCCACGCCACCGAGTACGGGTAGCGGTGCTCGCCCTCGGTGAGCAGGGCGAACGTGCTGTCGAGGTCGGGGGCCCGGTCGGTGTCGACGGCGACCAGGCTGGTGTGGATGCGGGGCAGGGCGACGGTGGCCTCGACGATGGTGCCGGTCAGGCCCATGCCTCCGCAGGTGGCCCAGAACTCGGCCGGCGTGCCCTCCGGGGTGAGCACGCGCGTGGAGCCGTCGGGGAGGGCCAGGACCAGCGAGCGGACGTGGCGCCCGAAGGTGCCGACGGCGTGGTGGTTCTTGCCGTGGACGTCGGCGGCGATGGCCCCACCGACGGTGACGAACCGGGTGCCGGGCGTGACGGGCACGAACCAACCGCGGGGCACGACGGCGCGCAGCAGGGTGTCGATCGACGTGCCGCCGAGTACCCGGGCCACGCCGACGGGGCCGGACTCGTCGAGGGCGAGCAGCCCCGACACGCCGGTGGCGTCGACCACCAGGCCGCCGGCGTTCATGGCGGCGTCGCCGTAGGCCCGGCCCAGGCCGCGGGCGATGGCACCCCGGGGCCCGGCATGGGTGGCGGCCGCGGCCAGGGCCCGCGCGTCGGTGGGCCGGGCCACCGTCGCGGCGGAGGCCGGGGTGCCCCCCCAGCCGGTGACCACCTCGGGGGTGGCACTGGTGGCGTGGCCGCCTCCCACCCGGGCGCGGACGGCCTCGAGAGCTCCCGTCAGCCGGCCCATCGGCCATCCCACCCGTCGCTCGCTCCTGCCCGCCCCATCAGCCGGCGTGCACGCCGAGGCCGTACACCACCAGCCACACCAGGCCGACGGCCTGCAGGGGGCGGTCGCCGAGGACGATCTCCTCGGGTGCCGCGCCCCGGCCCTGGTCGAGCACCAGGGCGTAGCGGAGGATGGCGATGATGAACGGGACGATCGAGAGTTGGAACCAGGGGATGGCGGCCGTCGCCTCGTCGGCGACCTCGAAGGCCCACAGGCAGTACGCCACCAGGACCACGCCCGAGGTGACCGAGCGCAGGTAGGCGGTGTAGGCGGGGGAGTAGGCGGCGAGGACCGAGCGCACGCTGACGGCGTCCTCGCCGATCTCGGCCGCCTCGGCGCCCCGCTTGCCCGACACCATGAACAGCGAACCGAACGTGGCCACGATGAAGAACCACTCCGAGATTGGAACCCCGGTGGCGGCGCCGCCGGCGAGGGCCCGCAGCACGAAGCCGGCGGCGACGGCCACCAGGTCGACCACGGCGATGCGCTTCAACACCGCCGAGTACAGCGACGTGAGGACCACGTACCCGGCGACGGTGGCGCCGAGCTGCCAGCGAACGCTGAAGCCGAGGGCCACACCAGCCACGAGCAGCACGGCACCGAGAGCGAAGGCGGTGCCGACCCCCACCTCGCCGGCGGCGACGGGACGGCGGCGCTTGGTGGGGTGGCGCCGGTCGGCCTCGACGTCGCGGGCGTCGTTGACGTAGTAGGTGCCGGAGGCCACCAGGCAGAAGGCGGCGAAGGCGAGCAGGGTGTCGAGCAGGGGGCCGACCTCGTCGAGGACCCCGGCCGCCCCCGGCGCCGAGAACACGAGCACGTTCTTGGCCCACTGCTTCGGGCGTGCCAGTCGCACCAGCGCCGACGCCTGTGCGCGCGGGCCGGGGGGCGGCCGGTCATCCGTCGACGACGGTTCGACGCTGGCGGTCACCGGGCGCCAGTCGGCGGGGTTGCGACGGGTACGGGTCACCGCCCGGACGAGACCTTGCGCCAGAGGGGGCGGGGCAGGTGGCGGAAGGCACCCATCAGCACCCGCAGCGGGGCCGGGACCCACACGATCTCGCGGCCCTTGGCCAGGCCGTCGACGACCGCGTCGGCCACGGCCTCCGGGGTGGTCGACAGCGGGGCGGGGTCCATGCCCTCGGTCATCGAGGAGGTGACGAAGCCGGGGCGGACCACCAGCACGCCCACGCCGGTGCCGACGAGGCTGTCGCCCAGCCCCTGGGCGAAGGCGTCGAGGCCCGCCTTGGACGAGCCGTAGACGAAGTTCGAGGTGCGGGTGCGCTCACCGGCCACCGACGACAACACGACGATGGTCCCGTGGCCCTGGTACCGGAGCCGGGCCGCCACGTGGAGAAGTGTCGACACCGCGCCGGTGTAGTTGGCGCTCACCGCCCGGGCGGCCTCGGTGGGGTCGGCCTCGAAGGCCCGCTGGTCGCCGAGCACCCCTGCGGCCAGGAGCACCAGGTCGACATCGGCGCCGACGGCGGCGAAGGCGGCGTCGACCGCGCCCTCGTGGCCGTCGATGTCGAGGGCGTCCCACCGGGTGGTGGCGAGGGTGGTGGCCCCGGCCGTGGCGAGGCGCTCGGCCACCGGCGCCATGGCCTCCGGTGACCGCCCGGCGAGCACCACCGCCCGGCACCCGCTGGCGACCAGTCGATCGGCGATCGCCGCGCCGATGTCGGAGGAGCCCCCGAGCACGACGACGGACTGCACGGCTCCGAGGGCGTTGCGCACGGGTGGGACTCTCCGGTCGGGGTGGGGGCTCAGCGGGCGATGACGGTGACCTGTACGGCGAACGCCACCAGGATGGCCACGCCGCACACGAGGGCGGCGAGGATCAGGCGTCGAGTGCTCATCGAACGAGCGAGGCTAGGCGACGTCACCATGCAGGAGCAGGTGCCGATGGCGTCCTCGCCTCACGTCGGCTTGCAGAAGACGACGGCGAGGTAGGGCACCAGTTCGGCGCCGGTCACGCGCCGCAGGCCCTTCAATCCCGCCCGCAGGGCCCGCCGGGCCGGCGCCGGTTCGCCGCCCATCGCGTACCAGAGGTCGATGCGGTCGCCGACGAGCGGTCGGAGCACCTCGGGGCGGGGCCCCCCCGCCCGGGACAGGTCGGCGGCGATGCGGCGGCGCGAGCCACCCCGTATCCCCCGGCGGAGTAGCACCTCCCACGGTTCGTCGGACTCCACCTTCGGGGAGAACCGGCGGGCGGCGGCCAGGGCGAGGCGGTCGGGCAGCAGCGGGATGAGGGGGAGGCGCGTGGTGTGGCCGTCGATGGGCCACCAGCGGGCCGGCGTCTCGGTGATGGCCAGGTGGCCGCCCGGCTCGACGGCAGCCCACAGCGCGACCGAGAGGGCGGCGCGCTCGACGGGGAGCAGGTGCTCGTAGACACCGTTGAGGACGACGAGGTCGAAGTGGCCGAGGCCGGCGGGGAGTGCGGTCGCGTCGGGGGAGCGCAGTACCTCGACGTTGCTGAGCCCGTGGTGGGCGGCACGTGCCCGGGCGATGGCGACGAAGTCGTCGAGCAGTTCGACGCCGACGATGGTGGCGCCGGGGAGCTCGCGACCGAGGACGGCCGTGGACGCACCGGACCCGCAGCCGAAGTCGAGGATACGTGCCCCTTCGAGCTGCTGGCGCGTGACGTGGGCGAGCAGCGGGGCCACCAGGTTGGCCCTCGTGTAGGTGGGGTCCTCGTCGCGTCGCAGCTCGTCGCACAGCCAGGCGACGCCCTTGACCCGCAGGATCCGTTCGACGAGCGCCGCGTCGTAGCCGGTCTCCCACGACCGGGTGGCCACGTAGGCATCGGGATCGTCGGGTTCCACCACGAGCCTCGTGCGCCCCCCGCCGACCGTTTCGAGGCGGGCGACCCCGCCCGGGCCGTCGAGCACCACCGGGCTCAACGGGCGGCCCAGTCGCTGTGGAAGGTGCCGGGCCGGTCGACGCGCTGGTAGGTGTGGGCACCGAAGTGGTCGCGCTGGGCCTGGATCAGGTTGGCGGGCAACCGGGCGCGGCGGTAGCCGTCGTACCAGGCCAGGGCAGAGGCGAAGGCGGGGGTCGGGATGCCGACCCGCACGGCCTCGCCGACGACCCGGCGCCAGCCCGGGAGGGCGGCGGCCAGCGCCTCGGTGAACGCGGGGACGAGCACGAGGTCGGCCACGTCGGGGTGCTCGGCGAACGCCTCGCGGATGCGGTCGAGGAAGCGGGCGCGGATGATGCAGCCGCCCCGCCAGATGGTGGCCAGCTCGCCGGGGCGCAGGTCGAAGCCGTGATGGTCGCTCGCCGCCTGCAGGAGAGAGAAGCCCTGGGCATAGGCGACGATCTTCGACGCGTAAAGGGCGTCGCGGACGTCGTCGGGCGTGACCGCCAATCCGGTGCCGTCCGGGCCCGGCAGCACCTCGGCGGCGGCCAGCCGCTCGTCCTTGCGGGCCGAGAGGGCGCGCGCGAAGACGGCCTCGGTGATGGTGGTGGCCGTTGCCCCCAGGTCGAGGGCAGCACGGGCGGTGAGGCGGCCGGTGCCCTTCTGGCCGGCGGCATCGAGCACCCGGTCGACCAGGTATCCCGGGCCCCCGTCGTCGTCGCGCCGCCCGAGTACGAGCGCGGTGATCTCGATGAGGAACGAGTCGAGATCACCCTCGTCCCATGCGGCGAAGGTGGCCTGCAACTCGTCGTTGTCCATGCCCAACCCGGTGCCGAGCAGGTCGTAGGCCTCGGCGATGAGTTGCATGTCGGCGTACTCGATCCCGTTGTGCACCATCTTCACGTAGTGGCCGGCACCCCCGAGGCCGACGTAGGCGCAGCACGCGACGCCGTCGACCACGGCGGCGATGGCGTCGAGGAGGGGCGCCACCACGTCGTAGGCGTCCCGGGGCCCGCCGGGCATGAGGCTGGGGCCGTTGAGAGCGCCCTCTTCCCCCCCGGAGACGCCGCAGCCGACGTAGCCGATGTCCTCGGCCGCCAGCGCCTCACCCCGCCGGGCGGTGTCGGACCAGTCGGAGTTGCCCCCGTCGATCACCACGTCGCCGGGCTCGAGGTGGGGGAGGAGACCCTCGATCACGGCATCGACGGGGGCCCCGGCCTGCACCATGACGAGCACGGCGCGCGGGCGGGCCAGGGCGGCGACCAGGTCGGCCGGTTCGGCGTGGCCGACGATGTCACCCTCGTGGCGGTACGCCTCCAGAAAGGCATCCGTCTTCGCTGTGGTGCGGTTGTGCACGGCGATGGGGAATCCCCGACGGGCGATGTTGCGGGCGAGGTTGGCGCCCATCGTGGCCAGGCCGGTCACCCCGACGTGGCGGGGAGAGCCGGGGCCCCCGGCGGTGATCGTATGGGGTGTGGGTGCGGTCACGCGTCCATCCTGACCCGTTCGGGCGGGACGTGCCCGGGCGGGTCGGTAGTACCCTGAACGGGTGAACGTCGGGGGTCGAGGCTGGCCCTCTGATGGCTCGGGTAGCCCGACCTCCCGTCTCTTGGAGGTCCTCGTGCCCAGAAGTCGTGCTCTTGCCGCCGGTCTCTTCGCCGCTGCGCTCGTCGTCGTGCCCGCCTGCACGGATGAGGACGGTGACGGCGCCGGGACCGACGAGGAGATCGGCGACGTCGGCGACACGGTCGAAGACGTCGGCAACGAGATCGAGGAAGAGGTCGACCAGGGCGATGAGGAGCTCGAGGAGGAGGGCGACGGCTAGCAGCCTCGCCCGGTCCCCCACGGACCGGGAGCGGCGAGCACGACCGGACATGCCCGGTAGAGTCCGGTGACGTGAGCCCAGCCCAGCACTTCGACGTGGTGGTCATCGGTGGGGGGCCGGGCGGGTACGCCGCCGCCCTCTACGGTGCCTCGGCCGGGGTGACGGTGGCGATGGTCGAGCGCGACAAGGTCGGCGGCACCTGCCTGCACCGGGGGTGTATCCCGGCCAAGGAGCTGCTGGAGACGGCGGCCACCTACCGCCACGTCCAGCACGCCAAGGAGTACGGCGTGTTGGCCGAGGCCACCGGCATCGACTGGACGACCTCGATGGGGCGCAAGCAGCGCATCGTCGACGGCAACTGGAAGGGCCTGCAGTCGACGCTGAAGCGGCGGGGCGTGACCACCGTCGCCGGCACCGGCACCCTCGCCGCCGACCGCACCGTCACCGTCACCGCCACCGATGGGGCCACCACCACCCTGGCGGGCGACGCCGTGATCCTGGCCGCCGGTTCGGTGCCCCGGACCATCCCCGGCTTCGAGGTCGACGGCCGGCTGGTGGTCACCTCCGACGAGCTGCTGGCGATCGACGCACTTCCCCCCACCGCGGTGGTGATCGGTGGGGGCGCCATCGGGTGCGAGTTCGCCTCGATGCTCGCCGACCTCGGCACCAAGGTCACCGTCCTCGAGGGGCTCCCCAAGATCCTCCCCGGCTGCGACGACGACGTCGCCAAGGTCGTCGCCCGCTCGTTCACCAAGCGGGGCATCGAGATCCGCACCGACGTGAAGGTCACCGGCCACACCCCCGACGGGAACGGGCGCACGGTCGTCGCCGTCGAGGGCGGCGAGCCGGTCGAGACCGATCTCGTCGTGGTGTCGGTCGGACGCCGGCCGTTCTCGTCGTCACTCGGTCTCGACGGCAGCGGGGTCGAGGTCGACGAGCGGGGGTTCGTCAAGATCGACGAGCGGTGTCGGACCAGCGCCGAGGCGGTGTGGGCCATCGGCGATCTCGTCGCCACCCCCGCCCTCGCCCACGTGGGCTTCGCCGAGGCCATCGTCGCCATCAAGGACATCCTGGGCGAGGAACCGGTGCCGGTCGCCTACGACCGCGTCCCGTGGTGCATCTACTGCTCGCCTGAGGTCGCCTTCGCCGGCCTGTCCGAGCAGGCAGCGAGGGACGCCGGCCACGACGTCGTCACCTACACCAGCCAGTACAGCCACAACGCCCGCTCGATGATCGTCAACCAGCCCGAGGGCCTGGTGAAGGTGATCGCCGAGAAGGGCCCCGACGGTGGCGCCGGACGGGTGCTCGGCGTCCACATGGTCGGGCCCTGGGTCACCGAGCAGCTCGGCGCCGGCTACCTCGCCGTGAACTGGGAGGCCACCGTCGAGGAGGTCGCCCACTTCATCCAGCCCCACCCCACCATGAGCGAGGTCTTCGGCGAGGCCATGATCGCCATCACCGGTCGCGCCCTGCACGGCTGAGCTCGCTGTCCCTCCCTGACGACCACGAAAGCACCTCACCAAGATGACCGACATCACCATGCCCCAGCTCGGCGAGACCGTGACCGAGGGCACGATCACCAAGTGGCACAAGGCGATCGGCGACGAGGTCGCCGAAGACGAGGTGCTCTACGAGGTCTCCACCGACAAGGTCGACACCGAGGTGGCGTCGCCGACCAGCGGCTTCCTGGCCGAGATCGTGGTGGCCGAGGGCGACACCGTCGACGTCGGCGCCAAGCTGGCCGTCATCACCACCGAGGCCCCGGACGGTGGCGGCGATTCGCCGGCTGCCGAGTCCGCGCCCGCGGATGAGGCGGCGGCCGAGGAGCCGGCGGCCGAGGAGCCGGCGCCCGAGGAGCCCGCCGCCGAGGAGCAGACCCCGGCGCCGGCGCCCGAGCCGGCAGCTGATCCCGAGCCCGAGCCGGCCGCCGAGACGCCCGAGCCCGTCCCGCCGGGGCCGGTCGAGCGGACGCCGGCACCGGCGCCGCCGTCGACGGCGTCGGCCCCGACGTCGCCCACCGGTGGCGGGAAGCTGCTCTCACCGGTGGTGCGCCGCCTGGTCGCCGAGCACGGCCTCGATCCCGAGGCCATCACCGGGAGCGGCGCCGGTGGGCGCATCACCCGGGAGGACGTGCTCAAGATCATCGAGTCCCGCCCCGCCGACGCCCCG
>JBBJOU010000004.1:0-19596 GCA_037724305.1 Acidimicrobiales bacterium | reverse complement strand
CCTGATCAACCCTCCTGGGCGGCGGCGCGGAGTTGGACGAAGGCGAGGCGGATCTGGGCAAGGGCGTCGGTGAGGACCCGCTCGCCCTCGCCGAGGCGGCCTTCCAGGCCCTCGACCAGCGCCCCCATGGCGTCGATGGCGAGGTGGGCCTCTGCCAACGCCGGCGGTTGGCTCGACAGGTGGATGGCGGCCAGCTCGTAGAGGCCCATGGCGTGGTTGGCCACCACCGTCGAGGCGGGGACACCGGCCAGCTGGGCCCGGACCTGCGCCATGTGCTCGGCCATCTCGCCGAGCTGGGCGCGCTCGTCGTCGGTCAGGTCGTCGGGGTCGATGTCGCCGACCTCGAGCGGACCACGTTCGGCTGCTGCGGGCGGAGAGGGCTCGGGGGCGGGGCCCCCACGGTCGATCGGTCGCTCACCGTCGGGGGTCCAGAGGGTGCTCATCGCCGCCGATCCTCGCGCGTCGGCCGGCGCCGGCGGCGACGGGTGTGGCGCGACGCCCCGTTGTTGCTACCGTGTCTCCCGACAACTCACGACGGGAAGTGGGCGCCGCCTCGTGCGGCTCCCCACCCGGCCACCCGAGGGTGCGCCGTGGTCGATCGTCACCGGCAACGCAGCGACGTCTCGGGTCCGCCCGGACGGTGGTGCGTGATCGGCGGGCATCGGCTTTCCCGACGCCCGCCGTTCGTCGTTTTCGCCAGGAGGACGATTGCCCGACACCAGGAGCCCCCGATAGCCACGCCGACCACCAACGAGCCCAGGATCAACGATCGGATCCGGGCCCGTGAAGTCCGTCTCGTCGGCCCCGATGGCAATCAGATCGGGATCAAGCCCCTCCCCGATGCCCTGAACATGGCCCGTGACCTCGATCTCGACCTCGTCGAGGTGGCCCCCATGGCCAACCCGCCGGTGTGTCGGGTCATGGACTACGGCAAGTACAAGTACGAAGCGGCCCAACAGGCCAAGGAATCGCGGCGCAAGAGCAGCGCCATCGCCATCAAGGAGATGAAGTACCGCCCGAAGATCGGCACCGGTGACTTCGGCACCAAGACCCGCCAGGTCGAGAAGTTCCTCGACGCCGGTCACAAGGTCAAGGTGACGATCATGTTCCGGGGCCGGGAGATGCAGCACCCCGACCTCGGCAAGAAGATCCTCGACCGCGTGGCCGAGGCGGTCGACCACCTGGGTCGGGTCGAGGTGGTGCCGAAGCTCGACGGGCGCAACATGATCATGGTGCTGGCCCCCGACAAGAAGAAGCAGCAGGCCTTGGCCAAGGAGGCGCAGGAGGCGGCCAACGCCTCGGCGGCCACCGAGGGGGCGCTGCCCGTGGTCGACGGGGACACGGTCGCTCCGTCGGCTCCCGACACCGAGCGCGCCGACGGCACCGACGCCGCCTAGTCCGCATCCGCACCACCGAGAACCACGCCGCCGGCGATCGCGCCGGCGGTCCACCCGGCCCGCCGCAGGGCGTCGCCACACGCAGGAGCCAACGCATGCCGAAGATGAAGACGCACAAGGGTGCGGCCAAGCGGTTCAAGGTGACGGGGACCGGCAAGATCACCCGCCGCAAGGCCTTCCGCAACCACATCCTCGAGAAGAAGTCCTCGCGGCGCAAGCGTCGCCTGGCCGGTGACACCGAGGTGGTCGGCGGCGACCGCGAGCGCGTCGAGCGCCTGCTCGGGCGCCGATAGCGAAGTTCTCCGGCGCGCACCGCGCGCCTGGCCCCTCCCGCCCCGGACACCGGTGGCGGCACCCCGTACCTGCACGCACAGCACCGAACAGAGAAGGAGCGCCGCCATGGCCCGGGTCAAGCGGTCCGTCCACGCGAAGAAGAAGCGCCGCCAGATCCTCGAGCGCGCCAAGGGCTACTACGGCAACAAGAGCCGGTCCTACCGAGCCGCCAACGAGCAGGTCATGCACAGCCTGCAGTACGCCTACCGCGACCGTCGGGCGCGCAAGGGCGACATGCGGTCGTTGTGGATCCAGCGCATCAACGCCGCCTGTCGCCTCGAGGGCACGACCTACAGCCGGTTCATCGCCGGGTGCCGGGAGGCCGGCATCGAGGTCGATCGGAAGATCCTCGCCGACATCGCCGTCACCGACCCGGCGGCGTTCGCCGCGTTGGTGCAGCAGGCGTCGTCGGCGAGCGCCCACGACGCTGCCTGACCTCGCCCCAACGCCGCGTCCCGGGGGCGCCAGTGCACGCCACGGCGGGCACTGCCGTCCCCGGAACGCGATCGCCGCCCGGCGGTCACGCGGCGATGGGTGAGCCGCTCAGCGGCGCCAACCCACGCGTCAAGCGCCTCGCCGCGCTCGCCGCCCGCCGGCGCACACGGGTCGAGGAGGGCGCCTACCTGATCGAGGGCCCGACGCTGGTGGCCGACGCCCTGGCGGCGGGGATCGAGCTCGAGGCGGTCTACGCCGAGGGAAGCGTCGATCCGCAGCTACTCGCCGCCGCCCGGTCGGCGGGCGTTCCGACAGTCGAGGTCGCCACCGGCGCGCTGGCGCGCGTCGTCGACGTCGTGACCCCGCGCCCGGTGGCCGCCGTCGCCCGGCGACCCACTCCCGGCGTCGCCGCCGTCCCGCTCCGGGGCCCGGTCCTCGTGCTGGTCGGTGTCAGCGATCCCGGGAACGCCGGTACGCTCATGCGCTCGGCCGAAGGTGCCGGGTTCGGGGCGGTACTGTGCACGGACGGCACGGTCGACCCCTGGTCGCCCAAGGTCGTACGGGCTTCGGCCGGTTCGGTGTTCCGCCTGCCGGTCGTCGAGGGAGGAGGGGTGGTGCAGGTGCTGGAGACCGTCGGCGCGACCGGTCGCACCCGCCTCGGGACGCGTGTCGGCAACGCCCAGGCCTACGACGAGGTGCCCCTCGACGCCGCCGTGGCCGTCGTCCTCGGCAACGAAGCCCATGGCCTGGCGCCGGAGGCGGCCGCCCACGTCGACCGCTGGGCCGCGATCCCCCTCGCCGGCCGTACCGAATCGCTCAACGTCGCCATGGCCGGCACCGTGCTCTGCTTCGAGGTGGCCCGGCGCTTGCGGCACGCGCCGTGAGCAAGCTCGACATCGACCACTTTCCTGACGCCGTCTTGGTGCTCGACGGCAGTGGTGTGGTGCGGGCGGCCAACCGGGCCGCAGCGGCCCTCCTCGGCACGCCCGCCGACGACCTCGTCGGCTCGTCGTCCACCGATGCGCTGCGCCCGCGCCGTCCCGACGGTGATGCCTGGTCGTGGACCGGCGCCGGCGCCCGGTCCGACGGGCGGGAGACCCTCCTGACCGTGCTCACTCCCGCAGGCCGCATCCCGGTGCGGGCCACGGCGGCCGTGGGCGACGGCGACGTCGTCGTCGCCCTGCGCCTCGCCCCGCCGGCCGGTACCGAGGTCGACCAGCCGAGCGGCGTCGAGGTGGTGTCGACGGTGAGCCACGAGCTGCGTAGCCCACTCACGTCGGTGAAGGGCTACACCTCGTTGCTGCTCAACCGGTGGGACCGCATCGACGACACCCAGAAGAAGGTGATGCTCACCCAGATCCACCACGACGCCGACCGGGTGACCCGCCTGATCGGCGAGCTGCTCGACATCAGCCGCCTGGAGACGGGCCAGCTCGTCCTGCGCCGGCAGTGGGTCGACCTCGGTGCCCTGACCGCCACCGTGATCGAGAAGCTGGCGGTCACCGTCGAGGACCTCGACGCCGTCGTCGAGCTCGGCGACGACCTCCCTCGGGTGTGGGCCGACCCGGACAAGATCGAGCAGGTGATGACCAACCTGGTCGAGAACGCAGCCAAGTACGCCAGCCCGACCGGCATGCGCATCGTCGGGGCGGTCGTCGGCGCCGTTCCCGGAGGCGAGGTGACCGTGGCCGTTCGCGACCGGGGCGAGGGCATCCCCCAGGCCGACCTGGCCCTGGTGTTCCAGAAGTTCTTCCGCCGCGACCACGGCCGACCCACCGGCACCGGCCTCGGGCTGTGGATCAGTCGCGGCCTGGTGGAAGCCCACGGCGGCCGGCTGACGGCGCAATCCGAGCTGGGTACGGGCAGCACCTTCTCCTTCACCCTGCCGCTCGTCGACGTCGACGCCCTGTTGGCGGGTGGTGGGTGACGGCGTCACCGGCTGGGGTGCCGTCAACCGATTCGACCGGCGTCGTCACCGGCGGAAACACTGCTCGTACCGTGTTGAGCGACGACATCACCGCGTTGGCGGCCGAGGCGACCGAGCGGCTGACGGCCGCCGCCACCCTCGACGAGCTGCGCGATGTCGAGCAGGAGCTGCTCGGCAAGCGGGGCCGCCTGGCCGGCCTCCGGCGTGGCCTCGGGGCCCTCGCCCCCGACGACCGCCCCACCGCCGGTCGCGCCCTCGACGAGGCCCAGGGGCCCCTGCGGGCGCTTGCCGCCGGCCGTCGTGCGCATCTCGCCGCCGCCGAGCGCCGCCTGCGCCTCGATGCCGAGCGCCTGGATCTGAGCGAGGTCACCTCCCGGCGGCGCCGGGGCCACCTGCACCTGGTCACCCAGGCCATCGAGCGCCTCGAGGACACCTTCGTCGGGCTGGGCTTCACGGTCGCCGAGGGCCCCGAGGTGGAGACCGACTGGCACAACTTCGGCGCCCTCAACTTCCCGGAGGGCCACCCGGCGCGCGACATGTACGACACCCTCTACGTGGACTTCGGCCGCCCCGGATCGACGCTCCTGCGCACGCACATGTCGCCGGTGCAGGTGCGGGTGATGGCGTCGGAGCCGCCGCCCATCTACTCGATCATGCCCGGGCGGGTGTACCGCCAGGACACCGCCGACGCCACCCACATGCCGGTGTTCCACCAGATCGAGGGCCTGGTCATCGACCGGGCGATCACCTTCGCCCACCTGGCCGGCACCATCGACGCCTTCACCGCCGCCTACTTCGGCGGTGGCTTCTCCAGCCGGCTGCGGCCGTCGTACTTCCCGTTCACCGAGCCATCGGCCGAGTTCGACCTCATCCGTCCCGACGGCTCGTTCCTCGAGCTGGGCGGCTGCGGCATGGTGCACCCGAACGTGCTGACCAACTGCGGCCTCGACCCCGAGGAGTGGCAGGGCTTCGCCTTCGGCTTCGGCATCGACCGGATGGCCATGATGCGCCACGGCATCGACGACGTGCGCGACTTCTTCACCAACGACATCCGCTTCCTCGAGCAGTTCTGATGAAGGTGCTGTTGTCGTGGTTGCGGGAGTTCACGCCCGTCGCCGCCGATGCCGACCCGGAGGCGATCGGGCATCGGCTGTCCATGCTGGGCCTGGCGGTCGAGTCCATGGACCGGATGGGCGGCGGGGGCGGGGTGGGCGCGCCGCCGGGCCAGGGTGATCTCGAGGGGATCGTCGTGGCTCGCGTCCTCGACCTGCGGCCTCACCCGAACGCCGACAAGATCCAGGTCGTCGACGTCGATCCCGGCGACGGCGGTCCGCTGCAGATCTGCTGCGGCGCCTTCAACATGGCCGTCGGCGACCTCGTGCCCCTCGCCACCCTCGGCACGGTCATGCCCGGCGGCATGGCGATCGCCCGCCGCAAGCTCCGGGGGGAGTGGTCGAACGGGATGCTGTGCTCGCCGCCCGAGCTCGGCCTGCCGGGAGACGGCCGGGGCATCCTCGTCCTCCCCGACAGCATCGCCACCCCCGGCACGCCCCTCACCGACGCCCTCGGCCTGGTGCCCGACGTCGTCTACGACCTCGAGGTCAACCCGAACCGGCCCGACGCCATGGCGGTGGCGGGCGTGGCACGCGACCTCGCCGCTGACCTCGGCCTGCCCTTCAGCCTGCCGACGCCCCCGCCGCTGCCCCCCGCCGCCGACCCGGCGCCCGCCTCGGTCGAGGTGCTCGACCCCGACCGCTGCGGGCGCTTCACCGCCACGGTCCTCCGCGGCGTGCGGGTCGGCCCGTCGCCGGCTTGGCTGGCCGGGCGCCTCACCGCCCTCGGCATGCGGCCCATCAACAACGTGGTCGACGTCTCCAACTACGTGATGCTCGAACTGGGCCAACCCAGCCATCCCTACGATCTCGCCGCCCTGCCCGGCGGCGCGCTGAGGGTTCGCCGGGCGCGCGCCGGCGAGACGCTCATCACCATCGACAACGTCGAGCGCCACGCGGGCGAGGACGACCTCCTGATCTGCGACGGTGACGACGTCGCCATCGGGTTCGCCGGTGTCATGGGCGGCGCCGGCGCCGAGATCACCGACGCCACCACCGACGTGGTGGTGGAGATGGCGTGGTTCCAGCCCCTGGCGGTGGCCACGACCGCCCGGCGCCTGGGACTGCGCACCGAGGCCTCCGCCCGTTTCGAGAAGGGGTGCGACCCCGAGGTGATCGAGCTCGCCGTCGCCCGCTTCGTCGAGCTGTTGGGCGATGCCGTCGGCAGCGTCGATGGGGCCACGGTGGACGTGCGGGGCGAACTCCACGAACGGCCGCCGGTCCGCCTCCGTACGGCGCGGGTGAACCGCCTCCTCGGCACCGCCCTCACGGCCACCGACGTGCTCGCACTGCTCGAGCCCATCGGGTTCACGTGCTCGCTGGTGGGGGAGGACCACGACGTGCGTATCCCGTCCTGGCGCCCCGACTGCGAGGTCGAGGTCGACCTCGTCGAGGAGGTTGCCCGCCGCCACGGCTACGACCGGATCGGTGCCGTCGTGCCCCCGGCGGTGCGCTTCGGCGCCCTCACCCCCCGCCAGCACGCCCGCCGCACCGCCCGCCGGGTGATGGTCGGCCTCGGCCTGGCCGAGGCCCTCCCCCTCCCGTTCCTGGCCCCCGGCGACCTGGAGCGGGCCGGGCTCGGCGAAGGTGACGGGGCCGGCACCGTCATCACCATCACCAACCCGCTGGTGGCCGACCAGTCGGTGTTGCGCACGTCGTTGCTTCCGGGACTGCTGCAGGCGGTGGCGGCCAACGAGCACCACCGCTTGCTCGGCACCGGCCTGTTCGAGATCGGTCACGTGTTCCGCCGTCCTTCCGATCCCGCCGCCGACCTGCCCGAGGAGCGCGAGCTGCTCGCCGTCGCCCTCGCCGGCGCCGAGGCACCGGTCGCGGTCGAGGCCGGCCACGCGCTCGCCACCGCCGTCGGTCACACCGCCATCGCCCTCCGGGCCGCCGAGGTGCCCGGTCTGCACCCCACGCGCGCGGCCGAGCTGGTGCTGGACGACGTCGTCGTCGGCACCGTGGGCGAGATCGACCCTGGCGTGCTCGACGCCCACGGGATCGAGCAGCGGGTGGGATGGCTGGAGGTCGACCTCGGTCACCTGCTCGACACCGCCCCGGTGGCGCGTCCGTACCGGCCGTTCAGTCGCTACCCGTCGAGCGACATCGACCTCGCCTTCGAGGTCGACGACGCCGTCCCCGCCGCCGCCGTGCTGGCCACCGCCACCACCGCCGGCGCGCCGTTGCTGGTGGCGGCCGAGCTGTTCGACGCCTACCGGGGCGACGGGGTGGCCGACGGCCGCCGCAGCCTCGCCGTGCGCCTCCGATTCCAGGCGCCGGACCGTACGCTGACCGATGCCGAGGTCGGCCACGCCCGCCGGGGCGTGATCGACGCCGTCGAGGCCGCCCACGCCGCCCAGCTGCGGGGCTGAGGTGGCCACCCCCACCATCGCCGACGCGGACGCACAGGGGCGGTCCCGCCGCAACCCGCTGCCGGAGGGCACCCTGGCGGTGGGGGTGGGCCTCGTCGTCAACGGTGTCACCGCGTACGTCTTCCTCGCGCTGTCCGCCCGGGTCCTCGGCCCGGAGGCCTACGCCCCGTTGTCGGTCCTGTGGGCCCTCGTGTTCCTCGCCGGCCCGGGGTGCTTCCTCCCCCTCGAGCAGGAGGTGAGCCGCGCCCTCGCCGAACGCCGGGCCCAGGGGCTGGGCTCGGGGCCGGTCCTGCGTACGGCCGCCATGCTGGGAGCCGGCATGGCCGTCGTGCTCGTCGCCCTCACCCTCGCCTTCTCCGGGCCACTCCTCGAGCACCTCTTCGACGACCAGCCCCT
Organism: Acidimicrobiales bacterium; assembly: GCA_037724305.1. Taxonomy (GTDB): domain Bacteria; phylum Actinomycetota; class Acidimicrobiia; order Acidimicrobiales; family JACDCH01; genus JBBJOU01. The sequence goes on along the minus strand of JBBJOU010000004.1, from coordinate 11,624 downwards.
GCTGCTCGCCGGCTTCATACTCGCCCTGGTCGGCTACTGCGCCGGCCACCTGGCCCGCGGCGCCTACTCCGGCCAGGGCCGGTTCCGCCCCTATGCCGTCTACATCGGCGGCGAGGGGATCTTCCGGGTGGCGGGGTGCATCCTCTTCGCCGTGCTCGGCGTGGCCAGCGCCGGCTGGTACGGCGTCGCCGTCGGCGTCGCCCCGTTGGCCGCCGTCGCCGTCTCTGTCATCGGCCAGCGGGACGTGTTCCGCTCGACGCCCCCGGTCGAGCCCCGGGAGGGTCTCGGGGCCGCCGACGGGGCGGTGGACCCGGCACCGTCGCCGTCGGGTCGGTCCCCGGTCCGAGAGCTCTCAGGTGCCCTGGCCGCCCTGTTCGTCGGTTCCCTGCTGGCCCAGGGCCTGGTGAACGCCGGACCGCTCGCCGTCGAGCTCCTGGGCAACGAGTCCGACGACGCCGAAGCCGGGCGGTTCCTCGCCGGGCTGGTGATCGCCCGGGTCCCCCTCTTCCTGTTCCAGGCGGTGCAGGCCGCGCTCCTGCCCAAGCTGTCGGGGCTCGCCGGGGCCGGACGCTTCGAGGAGTTCCGGGGTGGCCTGCGTCGGCTGCTGGTGGTCACCGGCGCCCTCGGCGCTTCCGCCACGGTCGGGGCCTTCGCCCTCGGCCCGCCCGTGGTGCAGCTCATGTTCGGCGCCGAGTTCGAGCTCGACCACCGGACGCTGGGTCTCCTGGCGCTGTCGTGCGGCGTCTACATGTTCGCCCTCGCCCTGGCACAGGCGGTGATCGCCCTCGGCGGCCACCGTCAGGTAGCCGTGGCATGGGCGCTCAGCATCGTCACCTTCGTACTCGTGACCTGGCTGGCGGCCGACGACCTCTTCCTGCGGGTGGAGCTCGGCCTGGTGGCCGGCGCCACCGTCGCCGCCGTCACCCTCGCCGTCGCCCTCGCCCGCCGCCTCGCCGCCGGCGCCTCGGTGTCGCGTGCCGGCGTCGTCGCCGCCCTCCACGATCTCCCCCTCGAGGCCTGACATCCTCGTTCTGGGTGTAGCCGATGTCGTTCTGGCAGCAACGGCTGCACCCCGTTCGAAAACCGGTTGCATAGGCATGCACGTCGCCGCGTAGAGTGCCCGGTCGTGGCCAAGGTCGGGATCATCGGGGCATCCGGCTACACCGGGGCGGAGCTGCTGCGGCTGCTGGCCGGTCACTCTGACCTCGACGTCGCCTACGCCACCGCCGACGCCCATCGGGGCACCGCCGCCGCCGACCTCTACCCGGGTCTGGCCGCCGACTACGGCGACCTCGTCTACGAGGCGCACGACGCTGAGCGCGCCGCCGGCCTCGACCTCGTGTTCCTCGCCCTGCCCCACGGCGCCAGCCAGGCCGTCGTCGGCGACCTCGTCGGCCGGGTCGGCCACGTCGTCGACCTCGCCGCCGACTTCCGCCTCCGCGACGCCGGCCTCTACCCGCAGTGGTACGGCGAGGCCCACACCGCCCCTGAGTTGCTGGCCCGCTTCGCCTACGGCCTGCCCGAGCTCGACCGTGACCCGTTGCGGGGTGCCGAGCTGATCGCCGCCCCGGGGTGCTACCCGACGGCGGCCACCCTCGCCCTCGCCCCCCTCGTGCGGGCCGGGCTCGTCGAGCCGACCGGGATCATCGTCGACGCCGCCAGCGGCGTGTCCGGCGCCGGGCGGGGCAAGTTCCCCTTCGGCGGCACCGACGGCGACTTCACCGCCTACGGCCTGCTCGACCACCGCCACACCCCCGAGATCGAGCAGAACCTCGGCGCCGGCGCCTCGGTGCTGTTCACCCCCCACCTGGCCCCCATGACCCGGGGCATCCTGGCCACCTGCTACGCCCGTCCGGCGGCCGCCGCCGGCGCCCTGTCGAGCGAGGGGGTGCTGGCGTGCCTGGCCGACGCCTACGCCGAGGAGCGCTTCGTGGTGGTGGGGGAGCGGTCGCCGTCGACCAAGGCCACCCTCGGCGCCAACACCGCCCACCTCACCGCCCGCTACGACGACCGCACCGGCACCGTGCTGGCCATCTGCGCCCTCGACAACCTGGTGAAGGGGGCGGCCGGCGGCGCCCTCCAGTGCGCCAACCTCGCCCTCGGCCTCGACGAGGCCGCCGGCCTCCCCACCGTGGCGGTCACCCCATGAGCCGGTTCTTGGTGGCCTGCGCCACCGTCACGGTGGCCCAGGCCCCAAAGAACGGGCGGGGGGGCCGGTGAGCGTCACCGCCGCCCGCGGGTTCGTGGCCGCCGGCGGCGCCGTCGGCATCAAGGCCTCGGGCGCCGCCGACCTCGCCGTGGTCGCCACCACCGACGGCCGTCCGGTCACCGCCGCCGGCACGTTCACCCAGAACCTGGCCCTCGCCGGTCCGGTGCGGGTGTCGCAGCGCCACTTGGTCGCCACGGGTGGGCGGGCCGCCGCCGTCGTGCTCAACAGCGGCAACGCCAACTGCGCCACCGGCGACGACGTCGCGGTGGCCGAGGCCATGGCCGCGGCCACAGCGCAGGCGGTGGGCTGCCAGCCGACCGAGGTCCTGGTGTGCTCGACCGGCCTCATCGGCATCCCCCTCGACGTCGCCGTGGTCACCGCCGGCATCGCCGCGGTGGCCCCCAGCCGGTCGGTCGACGGGGCGCACGACGCCGCCGTCGCACTCATGACCACCGACACCCGGCCCAAGGAGGCCGTCGCCACCAGCGGCGCGTGCACCGTGGGCGGCATGGCCAAGGGCGCGGCCATGCTTGCCCCGCAGATGGCGGTGCCCCACGCCACCATGCTCGCCGTGCTCACCACCGACGCCGACCTCGACGCCCCGTCGCTGGCCGCCGCTCTGGCGGCCGCGGTCGACGCCAGCTTCAACCGGGTGGTCGTCGACGGCTGCACCAGCACCAACGACACCGTCCTGCTGCTCGCCTCCGGCGCCGCCGGCCCCCCCGCCGACCCGGACGCCTTCGCCGCCCTGCTGGGCGAGGTGTGCACGTCGCTGGCCCGCCAGATGGCCGAGGACGCCGAAGGCCACACCAAGGTGGTCACCGTCGAGATCACCGGCGCCGCCGACGACGCCGAGGCCGACCGGGCGGCCCGCGCCCTGGCCACCAGCCTCCTGGTCAAGTGCAGCTTCCATGGCTCGGACCCCTACTGGGGCCGGGTGCTGTCCGACCTCGGCACCGCCGGCGTCGCGGTCGACGTCGACGCGCTCACCATCGCCTACGGCGGCCAGGTGGTGAGCCGGGGGCTCGGCCCGTGCACCCACGACGCCGCCGCCGTGCGCGCCGCGGTGGAGTCACCGGCGTTCACCCTGGCCTGCGACCTGGGTGCCGGCGCCGGTGCGGCGTGGGTCCTCACCAACGACCTGTCCCACGCCTACGTGGACGAGAACATGGGGACGAGCTGATGGGCCGGTCGCCGATCGCCTCGCCCGTGCCGTCGACCGATCCCGGCCTCGTCGCCGAGGTGCTGGTCGAGGCCCTGCCGTTCATCCGTCGCTTCAGCGGGTCCACCATCGTCGTGAAGTTCGGCGGCAACGCCATGACCGACGCCGATCTCGCCGCCCGCTTCGCCGAGGACGTCGTGCTCATGCAGGCGGTCGGGGTCAAGCCCGTGGTCGTCCACGGCGGCGGCCCGCAGATCAGCGCCCTGATGGCCCGCCTCGGCATGGAGGTCGAGTTCATCGACGGCCAGCGGGTCACCGACGCCGAGACCGTCGACATCGCCCGCATGGTCCTGGTGGGCAAGGTCAACCGCGACATCGTCGCCGGCATCAACGTCCACGGTCCCCTCGCCGTCGGCCTGTCGGGTGAGGACGCCGGGCTCATCGTGGCCAGCGCCCGCAACCCCGGGCTCGGCTACGTGGGTGACGTCGCCGCCGTCAACCCCGCCATCGTGACCCGGTTGCTGGCCAACGGGCTGATCCCGGTGATCTCCACCATCGGGTCGGGCCCCGACGGGCAGGCCTACAACATCAACGCCGACACCGTCGCCGGCGCCATCGCCGAGGCGATCGGTGCCGAGAAGGTCGTCTACCTCACCGACGTCGAGGGCCTGCTGGCCGACGTCGACGACCCCGCCAGCCTCATCAGCCGGACCTCGACCGCCGCCCTGTCGCGCCTGGTGGCCGACGGCACCCTTCGCGGCGGGATGATCCCCAAGGTGGCGGCGTGCATCCACGCTGTCGAGTCCGGCGTCGGCAGCGCCCACATCCTCGACGGCCGGGTCCCCCACGTCCTCTTGCTCGAGCTGTTCACGGCCCGCGGCATCGGCACCATGGTCACGAGAGAGCTCAACCGATGAATCCCGCCCACGCCGCCGCCGTGCACGCACCGCCCGGGCTCGACCGGTGCCCGCTCATGCCCACCTACGGGGCGCCGACCACCATGTTCGTACGCGGCGCCGGCACCGAGCTGTGGGACGCCGAGGGCGGGCGCTACCTCGACTTCCTGTCGGGCCTGGCGGTGACCAGCCTCGGTCACGCCCACCCGGCCGTGACCGAGGCCCTCAGCCGGCAGGCGGCGACGCTGGTGCACACCTCGAACCTGTTCGCCACCGAGCACGCCGCCCCCCTCGCCACCGCCCTCGACCGTCTCGTCGGCGACGGCGCCCCCGCCGGCGGCCAGGTCTTCTTCGCCAACTCCGGTGCCGAGGCCAACGAGTGCGCCATCAAGCTCGCCCGCCGTTTCGGAGGATCCGGCCTCCGTGGCCTGAACGGACAGGGCGGCCTCCGTGGCCCGAACGGGATGCGGGGCAAGCACACGGTCGTGTCGGCCCTCGGCAGCTTCCACGGCCGCACCCTCGCCACCCTGCACGCCACCGGCCAACCGGCCCGCCACGAGGCGTTCCAGCCGCTGCCGGAGGGTTTCCGCCACGTCGCCTGGCTCGACGTCGACGCCCTCGCCGCCGCCTGCGATCCCACCATCGTCGCCGCCGTGCTGCTCGAGTCGGTACAGGGCGAGGGCGGTGTCAACCCGGCGACCGCCGACTACTTCGTCGCCGTGCGCCGCCTGTGCGACGAGCGGGGGATCCTGTTCATGGTCGACGAGGTCCAGACCGGCCTGGCCCGCACCGGTCGGTGGTTCGGCTTCCATCACCTCGGTGTGGTGCCCGACGTCGTCACCATGGCCAAGGCGCTGGGCAACGGCGTGCCCATCGGTGCCTGCTGGGCCCGGGCCGACGTCGCCGCCGCCTTCGAGCCCGGCGACCACGCCACCACGTTCGGCGGCAACCCCCTGGCCGCCGCCGCCGCCCGCGCCGTCGTCGGTGAGCTGGAACGCATCGACGCCCCCGCCCGGGCCACCGCTCAGGGAGCCCGGCTCACCGCCGCGCTGCGAGAGCTGCCCGGCGTCATCGCCGTGCGGGGCCTGGGCCTGCTCCTCGCCGCCGAGCTGGCGCCGGGCATCGACGCCAAGGCGGTCGTCGCCGATGCGCTCGCCGCCGGCCTGGTCGTCAACGCCGTCAGCCCGTCGGCGCTGCGCCTGGCCCCGCCACTCACCGTCGCCGACGCCGAGATCGACGAGGCCGTCGCCATCCTGACCACCGTGCTCTCCGAGCTCCCGGCGTGAGACACCTGCTGGAGGTCGACGACCTCACCGCCGCCGAACTGGCCGACGTGCTGCGCCGGGCCGAGGTACCCGATCCGCCGGCGGTGTTGGGCGGGCGGGGGGTGGCCCTGCTGTTCGCCAAGCCCTCGCTGCGCACCCGCCACTCGGCCGAGATGGCCGTGGTCGGCCTCGGCGGCCACCCGATAACCGTGCGGGCCGACGAGGTCGGCGCCGGCACCCGCGAGACGTTCGGCGACATCGCCCGGGTGCTCGCCGGCTACCACGCCGTGCTCGGGGCCCGGGTGCATGCCCACGCGGAGGTGGTCGAGCTGGCCGCCTCCGATGTCATCCCCGTCGTGAACCTGTTGTCGCAGGCCGCCCACCCGTGCCAGGCCCTCGCCGATCTGCTCACCATGCGGCGCGAGCTGGGCGAGCTCGCCGGTCAGACCGTGGCCTGGGTGGGCGACTACAACAACGTCGCCCGCTCCCTCGGCCGGGCGGCGGCGTTGGCCGGCATGCACATCCGCTTCGCCTGTCCGCCCGGCTACGCCCCGACCGCCGTCGAGCTCGACCACCTCGTCGGCCTGGGGGCCCCCGACGTGCAGGTCACCCACCGCCCCCACGAGGCGGCCGACGGCGCCGACGCCGTGCACACCGACGTGTGGACGTCGATGGGCGACGAATCCGAGGCAGCGGCCCGCGCTCGGGCGTTCGAGGGCTTCATGGTCGACGATTCGGTCATGGCCGCCGCCGCCCCCGGCGCCGTCTTCATGCACTGCCTGCCCGCCCACCGGGGTGAGGAGGTGGCCGCCTCGGTCATCGACGGCCCCGCCAGCCGGGTGATCGGACAGGCCCACGATCGGCTGCCCGCCTTCCGCGGCCTGCTGTGGTGGCTGATCGAGGTCAACGCTTCTCGCAGTGATCACCCGTGAGCTCGGCCGACGCCAGGCCCGAGCCCGCCCGACTGGCCAAGCACCAGCGCCAGCACCGCGTTTCCCGCCTGCTCGAGCAGCACGCCGTGGCCAGCCAGGCCCAACTGGTCGACCTCCTCGCCGGCGACGGTGTCGTCGCCACCCAGGCCACGGTGTCGCGCGACCTCGACGAGCTCGGGGCCATCAAGGTGCGGGCGACCGGCGGCGACACCGTCTACGCCATCCCGGCGCTCCCCAAGGAGCAGCGCGCCCCCGAGAGCCACCTGCGCCGGGTCTTCGGCGAGTGGGTGGTCGAGGTCGCCCACGCGGGCAACCTGGTCGTGCTCCGCACCCCGCCCGGCTCGGCCCACGTCGTCGGCTCGGCGCTCGACCGCGCCGGCCTGGCCGACGTTCTCGGCACGGTCGCCGGCGACGACACCCTCCTCCTCGTGGTCGCCGAGCGCGTCCCCGCCGCCACCGTCGCCGCCCATCTCGCCGATCTCGCCGGGTTGTGACGCCCCACCCCATCGAAGCGGCGGCAGCTGTGGTCGTGGACGCGACCACGATTGGCGCCCGTTGAAAGGATTGCCATGAGCTCCCGAGCCAGTCGTGTGGTGCTCGCCTACTCCGGCGGGCTCGACACGTCCGTCGCCGTGCGCTGGATGATCGAGCACTACGGCGTCGAGGTGATCTGCCTCGCCGTGAACGTCGGCCAGGACGGTGGCGCGCTCGACGAGAACGCCCTCGTCGAGCGGGCCAGGGCCGCCGGCGCCACCGACGCTCTCATCGTCGACGCCCGCGCCGAGTTCGCCCGCGACTTCCTGGTGCCGGCGTTGCGGGCCAACGCCCTCTACGAGGCCCGCTACCCGCTGGTCTCGGCCCTGTCGCGCCCGGTGATCGCCCGCCACCTCGTCCGCGTCGCCCGTGAGCTCGGCGCCGACGCCGTCGCCCACGGCTGCACCGGCAAGGGCAACGACCAGGTCCGCTTCGAGGTGTCGGTGCGGGCGCTCGCCCCCGAGCTGGCGGTGCTCGCCCCGGTGCGGGAGTGGGGGATGACCCGCGACCAGTGCATCACCTACGCCTACGACCACGGCATCCCCATCACCGCCACCAAGGAGAAGCTCTACTCCATCGACGACAACCTCTGGGGCCGCGCCATCGAGTGCGGCGAGATGGAGGACCCGTGGGCCGTCCCGCCGCCCGGCGTGTGGTCGCTCACCCGGAGCACGGCGACCGAACCCACCGACCTCGTCGTCGGTTTCGTCGAGGGCGTACCGATCGCCCTCGATGGCGCCGCCATCGATCTGGTGGCGCTCATCGAGCGGGTCGGGACCACCGTCGGGAGCTACGGCTGGGGTCGCCTCGACATGGTCGAGAACCGGCGAGTCGGCATCAAGAGCCGCGAGACCTACGAGTGCCCCTCGGGCCTCGCGCTCATCGAGGCCCACCGCGACCTCGAGTCGATCACCCTCGAGCGCGACGTGGCGCGCGAGAAGCAACGCCTCGAGATCCGCTACGCCGAACTGGTCTACGACGGGCTGTGGTTCAGCCCTCTGCGCCGCGCCCTCGACGCCTTCGTCAACGACACCCAGTCCCACGTCACCGGCGACGTGCGCCTCCACCTGGAGCCCGGCGTGGGCGGCGGCCCGGGCAGCTGTCAGCTCACCGGCCGGCGCAGCGACGCCTCGCTCTATGACTACTCACTCGCCACCTACGACGCCGCCGATGCCTTCCGCCACGAGGACTCCGCCGGCTTCGTCCGCATCTGGGGCCTCTCGCTCGAGACCTGGGCCGAGCGCCAAGGGTTCGGGGATGGGTGACGACCGAGGGTCGACGCTGTGGCACGGGCGCTTCGAGGGGGGGCCGGCGCCCGAGCTGCTGGCCTACTCGGTCAGCGTCGGCTACGACCGGCGCCTGGCCCCCGACGACCTCGTCGGGTCGCGTGCCCATGTGCGGGGACTGGCCAAGGCCGGCATCGTCACCAGCGACGAGGCCGACGTCGTCGTGGAGGCGCTCGACCGGGTGGGCGTCGAGCTGACCGAGGGCTCGTTCACGTTCCTGGCGACCGACGAGGACATCCACACCGCCATCGAGCGGCGGGTCACCGAGCTGGCCGGTCCGGCCGGCGCCAAGCTCCACACCGGGCGCAGCCGCAACGACCAGGTCGCCACCGCCCTGCGCCTGTTCGCCAAGCGGGAGCTGGCCACCGTCGCCCGCCGGGTGCTCGCGCTCCAACAGGTCCTGGCCGACCGGGCCGACGACGCCGGCGGTACCTACCTTCCCGGCTACACCCACCTGCAACGGGCTCAACCGGTGCTCCTGGCCCACCACCTCCTGGCCCACGGCTGGGCGCTCGCCCGCGACGTCGACCGTCTGCTCGCCAGCATCGAACGGATGGACGTCTCGCCCCTGGGCGCGGGTGCGCTCGCCGGTTCGTCACTTGCCCTCGACCCAGCGGCCACCGCCGCCGACCTCGGTTTCGCCGCACCGTTCGCCAACAGCCTCGACGCGGTGTCCGACCGCGACTTCGTCGCCGAGGGCCTCTTCGACCTCGCCCTGCTGGGCGTGCACCTGTCGCGCATCGGCGAGGAAGTGGTGCTGTGGTCGACCGACGAGTTCGGGTTCCTTCGCCTCGACGACGCCTGGAGCACCGGGTCGTCGATGCTGCCGCAGAAGAAGAACCCCGACATCGCCGAGCTGGCCCGGGGCAAGGCCGGCCGGCTCATCGGCTCCCTCACCGGCTTCCTGGCCACCCTGAAGGGCCTCCCCCTCGCCTACAACCGTGACCTCCAGGAGGACAAGGAGCCGTTGTTCGACTCGATTGACACCGTCTCTCTCGGCCTCGACGCCCTGGCGGGGTTGCTGGCCACCGCCACCGTCGCCGCCGACCGGATGCAGGCGGCGGCCGACGGGCCGCACCTGGTCGCGACCGACCTGGCCGAGCTCCTGGTCGAGGGCGGCACCCCGTTCCGCGACGCCCACGCCCTCGTGGGCTCCCTCGTGCGCGACGCCATCGAGCGCAAGGTTCCCCTCGTCGAGCTCGTCGCCGCCCACCCCGCCCTCGGTGAGGAGGCGGTGGCTCTGTTCGAGCCCGGCGTCGCCGTCACCCGGCGGAGCACGCCCGGCGGCGCCGGTCCGGATCCGGTGGCGGTCCAACTCGTCGCCTTCCGGGCCCGCCTCGCCGCCGACGACGCCCGCCTGGGTGCGGGCTGGTCGTGACCGACGCATCGCCGCCGGGATCGACGAACGAGAGCATCGCCCTGAACCGGGAGTACTGGACGGGCGAAGCACCTCGCTACGCCGCGGTCGCCCCCCGCCTGTGGGCCGGCGAGCCGAGCTGGGGCATCTTCGGGCTCCCGGAGAGCGAGGTGCACCTCCTGCCGGAGGAGCTGACCGACCTCGACGTCGTCGAGCTGGGCTGCGGCACCGGCTATGTCTCGGCGTGGCTCGCCCGCCAGGGCGCCCGCCCGATCGGTGTCGACCCCACCGCCGCCCAACTGGCCACCGCCCAGGCCATGCAGGCCGACCACGACCTCACCTTCCCGCTGGTGCAGGCGGCCGGCGAGCAGGTGCCACTGCGAGATGGGTGCGCGGACCTGGTGATCAGCGAGTACGGCGCCGCCATCTGGGCCGACCCCTGCCGTTGGATCCCCGAGGCGGCCCGCCTCCTGCGCCCCGGCGGCGAGCTGGTGTTCCTCGGCAACAGCACCCTCCTGATCCTGTGCGCGCCGGATGACGACGGCATCGCGGCGACCGCCGAACTGCTCCGCCCCCAGTTCGGGTTGCACCGCGTCGAGTGGCCGGGGGAGTACGGCGTCGAGTTCCACCAGTCCCACGGCGACCGCATCCGCCTGCTGCGCGACGCCGGGTTCGAGATCCTCGACCTCCTGGAGCTGCGGCCGCCGGCGTCGGCGGGCACGTCGTACGACTTCGTGACCGTCGAGTGGGCGCGCCACTGGCCCGCCGAAGAGGTGTGGCGGGCCCGCAAGCGGTGACTCCCGAGCCCCCTGCCCGGCGCCTGCCCCGGGCGTTCTACGAGCGCGACGCGCTCATCGTGGCCCCCGAGCTGCTGGGCAAGGTCCTGGTCCGCACGGTCGATGGCGTGCGCCGGGCCGGGCGCATCGTCGAGGTCGAGGCCTACCGGGGCGCCGACGACCCCGGCAGCCACGCCTACCGGGGCATGACACTGCGGACGGTGACCATGTTCGGCCCCGGTGGCCGGTTGTACGTCTACCTGAGCTACGGGATGCACCACTGCGCCAACGTGGTCTGCGGGCCGGAGGGTGAGGCCATGGCGGTGCTGGTGCGAGCCCTGGACCCGATCGACGGCCTGGCGGCGATGGCCGCCGCCCGGGGCCCGGCCGCCCGTAGCCCCGACGACTACTGCTCGGGGCCGGGCAAGCTGGGCCAGGCCATGGCCCTCGACCGCGCCCTCGATGGTGCCGACCTCGTCACCGACGACCGCGACGTGACCGTCGTCGACGACGGCGACGCCCCACCCCCGGCGCCCGCCCGCTCGGGGCGCATCGGCCTGTCGGCGGGCGCCGAGATGCCGTGGCGCTGGTGGGTGCCGGGCGAGCCGTCGGTCAGTGCCCACCGCCGGGCCGTGGCCGTCCCGTGACCCTGGTCGCCGACGACGCTGCCGCCCTCGCCGTCGCCCGGGCCCAGGTGGTGGCGGGCGACCTCGCCCACGTCGAGGCGCTCCGCACGGAGGTGCTGGCCTACGTCGACACCCATGCCGACGCCCTGCACCGCACCAGCGCGGCGGCCCACCTGACCGCCTCGGCCTTGGTGATCGACCCCGCCACCCGCCACTTCGTCGTGCTGCACCACCGCAAGCTGGGCCTGTGGCTCCAGCCCGGTGGTCACGCCGACGGCGACGGCGACCTCGCCGCCGCCGCCCGGCGCGAGGCCACCGAGGAGACCGCCCTCGGCGGCCTCACCGTCGACCCCGTCGCCGTCGACCTCGACATCCACCTCGTCCGCCCGCCCGGCGAGGCCCCCCACCGCCACCTCGACCTGCGCTTCGTGGTCCTCGCCGCCGCCGGCGCCAGCATGGCCGCCCCGCCCGGCAACCACGAGTCCACCGCCATCCGTTGGGCCACCGAGACCGACCTCGACCCGCTCGCCGCCGACGAGAGCCTCCGCCGCCTCGTCGCCCGCGGGTTGGCGCGAGTCTGA
>JBBJOU010000003.1:0-24930 GCA_037724305.1 Acidimicrobiales bacterium | reverse complement strand
GAGCGAGGCCTGCGGGCTCAGTCGGTGAGGGTTGGCCGCAGCGTGGCGCGATGCGTGGCGCCCTCTTCCCCGCCGCTACGCGAAAAGGGCAGTGAGGTCGAGCTCGAAGCCGGGGAGGAGGGGGGTGGTGAGGGTTTCCTCGGTCGGGACCTCGAGGGTGACGTCGAACGTGGGGGTGTCGGGGGTGCTGCGGCGGTTGACGAGGATGGCTTTCGCCGGGGTGTCGACGAGCCACAGCTCGGAGACGCCCGCCGCTTCGTAGATCGTGCGCTTCGGGCCGATGTCGTACGCCCAGTTGCCCGGGGACCGGACCTCGACGGCCAAGTCGGGAGGTTGGTCGGTGCGGGCCCCGGTCGGGGTGCGGCCCTGGGTGGTCCACCAGACGTCCGGCTTGACGACACTGGCACGAGCGATGGCCCAGTTGCCGCCGAACCCGGCCCGCCCTCGATCTGCGCCTCCACGGGTCCACGCCAACAGCGCGGCGTACACCAGTCCGCTCACCTGCTGATGCTCGAAGGTCGCGTCGATCATGACCACCTCGCCGTGGATCAGCTCGGCCTCGCGCGGGAAGGCGCCAGCGGTGAGAAACTCTTCCACTCTCACGCCGGTGGCTGTCGTGCTCACAGCGTGAGCATAGACGCACCGCTCGCCGGCCGGTCCGGGGTCAGCGCCACCCGTGAGCGAGGGCGAGGCGGCGGGTGAGGGCGGAGTTCGCCCGGCGGAGGAGGGCGATCGTCGCCGCGGTGGCGGCGGTGGTGGCGGCGAGGGCCCAGGTGAAGACGATGGCGAAACTCTTCGGGTCAGTGTCGTCGACGCCGGTCACGGTGATGACGGTGGCGACCACGAACACGATGGCCAAGAGCAAGGTGACGACGCGGGCGAAGAGGCGGGCGAGGTCGTGGGCCAGGCCCTCGGGGGAGAGGGGGAGCGGCTGGCGCCGGACGACGACGGCCACCGCGACGGTGCCGGCGAGGGCGGGCGGGATGGCGATGAACGGTCCGATGGCCGCCCCGTAGATCGTCCCGAGCACCGGGAAGATCACCGTGCCGGCGGCAGCCCCGGCGACGAGGCCGACCAGGATGCCCCATCCGAAGGCAGCGGCGGCGACGCCGAACGCGCTTTGCGGCGGGGCGGCGTTCGGCGGCGGCGGGTACTGGACGAGCGGTAGTCGCGGCAGGCACCACCGGGTCAGGCGCCCGGGCGGACGGGTACGGGCGGTTGTCGGATCGTGCACGTCAGCGCCAGCCGTGGGCGCGCGCCAGCCGGCGGGTGAAGGCGCGGTTCGCGCCGCGCAGGAGCACAATCGTCAGCAGTGCGGGGACGGCGAGCAGGAGGAGGAACCAGCCGACGCGAACGAGATCGACGCCATCGTCGTGGACGGCGGCGAGGACGGCGAGGATCGTGACGGCCAGCAGCGCACCGACGAGCTGGGCGAACAGCCGGCCCAGGTCGGCGGCCATGCCGTCGGGGGAGAGGGGCAACGGCTGGCGGCGGGCGAGGTCGGCGACCCCGGCGGCGCCGATCGCCGCGGGGAGCACGGCGACGACGACGCCGACGACCGCGCCGACGAGCGTGCCCGCGAGCGGCAAGGTCGTGAGCCCTGCGACGGTCCCGACAACCGCGCCGACGACGAACCCGGTGAGGAGGCCCCAGCCGAAGGCGGCGGCGGCCATGGTGATCGACGGCGACACCGTCGGGTCAGCCGCCACCGTCATGGGCGGCTGGAGGTCGAGCGGGCGGTTCGAGACGAACCAGTGCCCGACGCGCCCGACCGGCGGGGGGGGACCGGACGACGGAAGACTCGGTCACGGCTCCAGTGAAGTCGACGCCGGCGGGGCTGTCGGCGCGCCACCGCCGCCGGCTACTCGGTCAGGTCGGGGTCGGTGGCGACGGCGGTCCAGAAGGCGACGGCCTCGGCTTCGTAGCGGGCGGCGAGGGCCAGGATCGAGAGCTGGTGGAGGTCGACGTAGTCGGGGGGATCGCCGACCATCGCCTCGTAGCCGGCCAGGCGGCGCCGGTGCAGCGCCGCCGCCTCCCCAGCCACCCGCCGCACCGCGCCCGCGCCGGCCTGGCCGCCGAAGTAGAGCTTGAGCAAGCCGAGGTCGCGCAGCTCGGTGCCGGCCTCGTCGGGTTCGCCCAGCCATCCGTCGAGCGCTCCCCGGCCCGGCTCAGTGAGGCTGTAGGTACGCCGCCGGCGGCCGCCGTCCTCGTGTTCCTCGGCCACCAGGCCGAGGGCCACCAGGCGGGTGGGCTCGGCGTAGAGCTGCGAGTGCGGGACCGACCAGAACCCGCCGATGGTGCCGGCCACGGCGCGCTTCAGGTCGTAGCTGGTGGCCCGGCCGAGGTGACCGACGAGCCCGAGCACCAGGTACGACGTCGGGGTGAGCGACGGGCCCGCCATGGCGGCAACCTACGTCACGCGGTTGTCCCCGTCCGACGGCGGGCGTCGGCGTCGCGCGCGACTGGTCACCGTCCGGCGAGGCGGGCGACGACGGGGGCGAAGTCGTCGACGGCGTCGACCGACAACCCGACGTAGCTGATGCCGTATCGGGCCCGGCGCTCGACGAGGTCATCGACGACCTCCTCGACGGTACCGACGAGGGCGTGCGGACTGGCGAGGGCATCGGCGGGGGTGAGGCCGAAGCCGCCGGCCAGCATGTCGGCGGCGCCGGTCCGGTCGTCGGTGATCATGGCCAGATGGACCCGAACCTGGAGCTCGATCGCCGCCCAGCGGTCGCCGGCGGCCGCCGCCACCCAGGCCAGCTTGCGCAGGGTGGCGTCGGCGGTGGCGTCCGGCCCGGCGTCGGCGTCGATCACGCCCTTGGCGAGCGAGACGTTCAGCCCGACGATGTCGGCCCGGGCTCCGGCCAGGGAGAGCATGCGTCGACCACCGCCGCCGAGCAGCAGCGGGGGGCCCGGGCGCTGGTGCGGCTTGGGGCGTCCGTCGAGACCCGTCACCTGGTAGTGGGTGCCCTGGTGGTCGACCGGCCCGTCGCCCCAGAGGCCGGTGATGACATCGACGGCTTCGGCCAGACGCTCGATGCGCAGGCCCGGAGGGTCGAGGACCATGCCACTCGAGGTGTAGTCGCCCGATTCCCAACCGGCGCCGATGCCGGCCTCGAGGCGGCCGCCCGACAGGAGGTCGACGGTGGCCAGCTCCTTGGCCAGCACGACCGGATGACGGAAATCGTTGTTGCTCACGAGGGTGCCGATCCGCAGCGTGGTCGTGGCGTCGGCGACCGCCATCAGGGCCGGCATGGGCGCCAGTTGGTCGTCGAGGTGGTCGGCGACCGTCAGCGTTGCGTACCCGAGGTCCTCGACCCTGCGGGCGAGGGCACGCCAGCCGGCGGCGTCGGTACCGCCGGGCAGGGCGGACGCCTGGATCCCGAAGCGGAACGGTCGCGCCCCCTGGTCGGGGTGGGGGACCGGCGCGGCGCCGGTGCTCGTCGTCACCCGCTCAGCCCAGGGGGCGGCCGAAGGGAAGGTCGTCACGCCAGGTGCGCAGGAACGTCTCGGCCCGGTCGACGGCCTCCCGCCACGCCCCGGTGCCGCCGGGGGCGAGCTCGGCGGCGAGGGCGGCGACGCGGCCCACCGCGTCGGCGGCGTCGGGGTCGACGGTGGCGAGCAGCGGCGCCGAGAGGGCCACGAAGTCGGGGACGTGGCAGACGTCGCCGCGCCCGAGCACGGCGTGGGCCTTGGCCGTCACCGGGACGGCAGTGAGCGGGCCGAGGACCTTGGCCCGCACGGTGGCGGCGGCGTCGTGGTCGACCGCACCGACCTTGCCCGCCACGAGCACCACGTCGGCCTCGGCGTCGATGGTGGCGGCATCGGCCAGGGTGGCGGCGGATCCGGCGAGCTCGGTTCGGGCGGCGTCGGCCGCCGGGTGGGCGCCGACCACGGCGACGGTGCGGCCGTCGAGGCCGCCGTCGAGGAAGGCGGCGGCGGCGGCGATGGCGCCGCGGGCCGAGAGCACCGGGTCGAGGGGGTCGGGGCCGAGCGGGCTGAGGTCGTCGCCGGTGAGGCCGGTCGACGGTGACAGGCGCAGGCCGGCGTCGCCGGCGAAGGCGCCGACCTCCTCGACGAAGGCGGTCACCGCGGCGTCGCGACCATCGGGCTTCGCGTTGATGCCCGCCGACGCACCGCCGGCCCGGACGCCGTGGACGGCGAAGGCGTAGGTGACAGAACGGGCCAGCATCCAGGCGCCGTCGACGAGCACCTTCGGCGCCAGACGGGCGACGCCCACCGCGTGGTCGGCCCCGTCGAGGTCCACCACCACGAAGGCGTCGGTGGTGGTCAACTTCCGCAGCGGCACGGCGTCGGACCCTAGTGCTCGTTCCCGCCCGGCCCTCCGAGATCACTGCCGTCGGGATCGTCGCCGTCGGCCTCGGCTCGCTCGATGGCCTCGGCGGGGATGGTGGCGCCTTCGAGGACGTCGGCGATGGCGGGGCCGTAGACGGCGACGAGGTCGGCGACCAGGTCGAGCAACTGCGCCACCCGCCGGTCCTCGTCGCCCGACGCCACGCCGTCGGCGCCGGCCCGCACCCGGGCCGACGCCTCGTCGTAGTCGAGCTCGATGGCCCCTTCGACCAGGCCCCAGTTGGCCCGGTGCAGGAGCTCGGCGACGGGCCCGAGCTGCTCGGTCGGGATCAACATCGGGAGGTGCGCGTGCACGAGGACGCTCGAGTCGTCGATGGCGACGGTGACCGGCCAGGGACCGGGCATGCCGTCCTCGTCGACGAGCAGGACCAGGCCGGGGGCGTCGTCGACCGGCTCCAGGCGCAGGCCGTCGGCGGTCACCGCCAGCTCGAGGGCGATCCGGAGGCGGTTTGTCATGGCGGTCGAGCGTATGACACCGAGGCCCGGTCCATGGTGGGAACGCCTGTACGCTGGGCATCGATGGCTGAGCCCGCCCCGCCCCGCGTCGCGACCGACCCCGCAGCCGGCGCCGACGACGGCGACGACCCCCTCCTCGAGGGGCTCAACCCCGATCAGCGCGACGCCGTCCTGCACCACGAGGGCGCGCTGCTGGTCGTGGCCGGTGCCGGTTCCGGCAAGACTCGCGTGCTGACCCATCGCATTGCCCACCTCGTGCGCGCCCACGGCGTCAGCCCGTTCGAGCTGCTGGCGATCACCTTCACCAACAAGGCGGCCGACGAGATGCGCCACCGCGTCGGCGCGCTCATCGGGCCGGTGGCCGAGAAGATGTGGGTGTCGACGTTCCACTCGGCCTGCGTGCGCATCCTGCGCCGCGACGCCAACCGCCTCGGCTACCCGTCGAGCTTCACCATCTACGACCAGTCCGACGCGGTGCGCCTCACCGGCTACGTGATCCGGGACCTCCACCTCGACCCCAAGCGCTTCCCGCCCCGCTCGGTGCACGCCCAGATCAGCGCGGCCAAGAACGACGGCCTCGACGCCGACGCCTACGCAGCGCGCGCCTCGGCCGTCTTCGACCGCAAGATCGCCGAGGTGTTCGTCGAGTACCAGCAGCGGCTGCGCACCGCCGGCGCCATGGACTTCGACGACCTGCTGGGCGTCACCGTCGACCTCCTCCGCCGCGAGCCCGAGGTCCTCGACCACTACCGCCGCCGCTTCCGCCACGTCCTCGTCGACGAGTACCAGGACACGAACCGCGTCCAGAACGACCTCGTCCTCGCCCTCGCCGGCCAGCACCGCAACGTCTGCGTCGTGGGCGACAGCGACCAGTCGATCTATGCCTTTCGTGGCGCCGACATCCGCAACATCCTGCAGTTCGAGGAGGCGTTCCCGGACACGACGGTGATCGTCCTCGACCAGAACTACCGCTCGACCCAGACCATCCTCGACGCCGCCAACGCTGTCATCGCCAACAACCTGGCCCGCAAGCCCAAGGACCTCTGGACGGCGGCGGGGGAGGGCGAGCGGATCGTCCGCTACCACGCCGAGGACGAGACGGATGAGGCCCAGTGGGTGGCGCACCGCATCAGCCGGTTGCACGACGAGGGGAGCCGGTGGGGCGACACCGCCGTGTTCCACCGCACCAACGCCATGAGCCGCATCGTGGAGGACGCGCTGCTCCGTCTCGGCATCCCCTACAAGGTGGTGGGCGGCACCCGGTTCTACGACCGCCGCGAGGTGAAGGACGCCCTCGCCTACCTGAAGGCCACCGTCAACCCCACCGACGAGGTGTCGGTCAAGCGCGTCCTCAACGTGCCCAAGCGGGGCGTGGGCGACAGCAGCGTGGCCAAGCTCGACGCATGGGCGGCGGCCCGGGGCGAGCCCTTCGTCGCCGCGTTGCGCAGCGCACCGGAGGCCGGCGTCACCGGCAAGGCCCTGAAGGGCATCCAGGAGTTCCTCGCCCTGCTCGACCGCCTCGACGGGTTGCGAGTCGAGGGCCCCGGACCGGTGCTCACCGCCGCCCTGGAGCGCTCGGGCTACATCGACGAGCTGCGCGCCGAGCACACCGTCGAGAGCGAAGGCCGCCTCGAGAACCTGGCCGAGCTGGTGGGCGTCGCCCGGGACCACCCGGAGGTGGAGGCGTTCCTCGAGCAGGTCTCGCTGGTGGCCGACACCGACGAGCTCCCTGAGGGCGACGACGACTCGTCGGTGCTGTTGATGACCCTCCACGCCGCCAAGGGCCTCGAGTTCCCCAACGTGTTCATGGTCGGCATGGAGGACGGTGTGTTCCCCCACCTGCGCGCCCTCGGCGAGCCGCGCGAGCTCGAGGAGGAGCGCCGCCTCTGCTACGTCGGCATCACCCGCGCCCGGGAGCGCCTGCACCTCACCAACGCCTGGAGCCGCACCCTCTACGGCTCCACCCAGTACAACCCGCCCAGCCGGTTCCTCGACGAGATCCCCGCCGCCCTGCTCACGTCCGCCGAGGGGTCACGCGACCGCCGCCGGGCCAGCGGCGGCGCCCAGCGGGAGCGGGGCACATTCGGTTGGTCGGGGAGCTCGCCCGGTGCCGGCCGCGACCGCATCGTCGAGGCCGCCATGCGCGCCGGTGCCGCCAACGCCGCCGCCCCCGGCCACCCCACCGGCGCCGACGGCATCGGGCTCAAGGTGGGCGACGACGTCGTGCACGCCACGTGGGGCGAGGGGATCATCCTCGACATCATCGGTGCCGGCGACCGGGCCGAAGCCGTGGTGCGCTTCCCGTCCATGGGCGAGAAGCGCCTGCTCCTCTCCTGGGCCCCGCTCACCAAGGCCTGATCCCGCCCCCGGTCCGACAGTGGTCACTCCCGTCGTAGGCTTGGCTCGTGTTGCTTCGTCTCGAAGTCGACGGGTTCAAGAACCTGATCGACTTCGACGCGTCGTTCGGGCCGTTCAACTGCATCGCCGGCGAGAACGGGGTCGGCAAGTCGAACATCTTCGACGCCATCCAGTTCCTGTCCCTGATCGCCGACCGGTCGCTCCTCGAGGCTGCCCAGGAGGTCCGGTCGAGCCGGCAGGACAGCGTTGGCGAGCCCGAACATCTGTTCACCGTGGGCGCGGAGACGCCGAGGATGCGTTTCGCGGTGGAGGTGGTGGTGCCGGGCACGGTCGAGGACGATTTCGGGACGATGGTGGCGCCGGCCATCACGCTGCTTCGGTACGAGGTGGAGATCGGTTACCGAGCCCCGACCGCCTCCGCTCGCCAGGGGCGACTGGTGGTCGAACGCGAGGAACTTCGCCACATCAACCGGGGTGACGCCCACAAGCACCTTCGCTTCCCGCTTTCCGTCAGCAACTTCCGAAGCCGCATTGTCAAAGGAGAGCGGCGAGGTGGCGCCTTCATCTCGACAGAAGTGGAGAACGATCGGATCACGATCCACCAGGACGGCGGAAGCCGTGGGCGTCCCCGGCGTGCGCTGCCGACGCGAGCCGGCACCACGGTCGTGAGCACCATCAACAGCGCCGACGATCCGACCGTGCTCGCCGTCCGCCGCGAGCTGCAGTCGTGGCGTCGACTCGCACTGGAACCCACGGCACTGCGAGCCGCTGACCGGTACGTCGATCCCCAGATCATGGCGTCCGACGGGCAGCACCTTGCCGCCGCCCTGCACCGAATCGCCAACACAGCGGTCACCGGATCACCCGACGACGTCTATGCCCGGGTGGCGGCGCGTGTGGCCGGACTGGCCGGCGTCGACATCCGCGAGCTTCGCGTCGACGCCGACGACACCCGTCAGCTCCTGAGCATCGTCGTGACCGACGGACAGCATCGCGAGCTGCCGGCTCGCTCGTTGTCCGAGGGGACGCTCCGGTACCTCGCGCTCTGTGTCCTGCTGGAGGACCCGCTGATGACGGGGCTCATCACTATGGAGGAGCCCGAGAACGGGATCCACCCGGCCAACCTCGCGCAGGTCGTACAGCTCGTCCGCGACCTGGCCGTCGACCCGGCGATGGCGCCCGATGTGGACAACCCACTGCGCCAGGTGATCGTGAACACCCATTCTCCGGCGGTCGTGCAGCTCGTCGGCGAATCAGATCTCCTCGTCGCCTCCGAGCATCCGGTCGTCGTCAACGGCGAAAAGCTCAAGGCGCTCCGGGTACGGGGGATGCACGGTACGTGGCACGCGAACTCCAATGGCGGCAGCGCCACGAAAGCCGATCTGCTGTCGTACCTGGTAGACCCCCCGGGCGCGCAGATCTCCTTGTTCCCGGCCGAATGATGCATCAGGGAGCCTTTCTCGCCGACGGCCCGTCGGACCTCCCGCTCTCCCGCCACCTGGAGTTGATGTGCGCCGCTTTCGGGGCCGATGTGGCACTGACGCCGGTCGACCCGGCGCTGCTCAGTGACGTCGGGCGGACCGTGGCCGACCGCCTCCGGTTCGTGGCCGACCAACCAGACCTGCTCGATATCGTGTTCGTACACAGAGACGCCGAGGGGCAGCCGCCGGAGCGACGCTTCCACGAGATCAAAGTCGGCGTGACGGGCGCGGGGTTGTCATGTCCGGTCGTGCCAGTTGTGCCCGTGAGAATGACGGAGGCATGGCTCCTCCTCGATGAAGCGGCCATCCGGCGAGTGGCGGCCAAGCCCAACGGCACTGCCCCGCTCGATCTCCCCACGTGGCAGGAGGCCGAGCGTCTGGCCGACCCCAAGCGTTGTCTCCAGGAGGTACTCCTGGCTGCGAGCGAGACCACCGGTCGACGCAGGAAGCAGTTCGAACGTGACTTCGGTAGACACCGGGCACTGCTGCTCGAACGACTCGATCCGGGCGGGATCGTCGCCACCCTGACGGC
Source organism: Acidimicrobiales bacterium (assembly GCA_037724305.1). Taxonomy (GTDB): domain Bacteria; phylum Actinomycetota; class Acidimicrobiia; order Acidimicrobiales; family JACDCH01; genus JBBJOU01. The sequence continues at coordinate 15,726 of JBBJOU010000003.1, read as the reverse complement.
GTGGAAGCGGCTGGAGGCCGATGTCGCCGAGGCCGTCGCTGTCCTCAGCGCTTCGAGGTAGAGCGGCCTCTGCGGGAATCCGCCCCGAGGTGGCTGCTTCCGGACGCTGATTGCAACCTGGTGGCATGGGCGACTCGGTTGGTACCGCGCCTGAGAGGGGACTACCACTGATGGACGTGCCCCGCCTCCCCGGTACCGCCCGGCTCGGCTTCGCCCGTCGCCGCGACCTCGTGCTGGGGTCGCTGCTCGACCGCCTCGCCGAGCTCAACGGTGACCGCCTGCTGGTCGAGGAGCCCGGTGGCGTGCGGTGGACCTACGTCGAGGCGGCGGCACGGGTCCGGCGGTGGTCGGGTGCGGTGGCGGCGAAGGTCGAACCGGGCGATCGCGTGGTCATCGCCACCCACAACGGCTACGACCAGCTGCTCGCCTGCCTGGCCGTGAGCCGGGCCGGCGCCCTGCCGGTGCCGATCAATCCCCAGCTCACCCCGAGCGAGGTCGACCACGTCATCGCCGACTCCGACGCCTCCCTCGTGGTGCGCGACACCGACGTGCTCGACGACAGCTCGGCCAGACCACCGGACGAGGCCGTCGCCGCCGAGCCCGGCGCCGTGGCCGCCCTCTTCTACACCTCCGGTACCACCGGCGCGCCGAAGGGCGTCGAGCTCACCCACCGCGCCCTGGTGGGGGAGGTGGGACGGGTCGCCGCCCTGCCGCCGGCCGTGCTCCGTCTCGACGCGGTGCTGGGCCTGCCGGTGGCCCACATCATGGGCTTCTACGTGCTGGTCGCCTTCGCCTGCGCAGGCATCCCCGTCTACCTCCTCCCCCGGTTCAACCCCGTCACCGTGCTCGACGCCATCGAGGACCGGCGGCCGAGCATCTTCGTCGGCGTCCCCGCCATGTACCGGATGCTGCTCGAAGCCGGCGCCGAGGACCGTGACCTGTCCAGCATCCGGGCGTGGGGTTCGGGCGCCGATGCCATGCCGCCCGAACTGGCGCTGCGCTTCAAGCGCATGGGCGCCACCGCCACCCTGCCGGTCATCGGCCGTCCGATCGGCCAGGCCACCTTCGTCGAGGGCTACGGCATGGTCGAGACCGGTGGGGGCGCCGTACTCAAGGTCAGCCCCCCCGGCATCAACCGGGGCATGGGCAGCACCGCGCTGGGCTTCCCCCTCCCCGGCTACCGGCTGCGGGTCCTCGACCCCGACACCGGCAAGCCGGCGGGCACGGGGCACAGCGGTGAGCTCGTCCTGCGGGGCCCGGGCGTCACCACCGGCTACTGGGGTGACGAGGCGGCAAGTCGCGACGTCATGACCGACGACGGATGGCTGCGCACCGGCGACCTGGCCCGCCTCGGCCCGCTCGGCACGGTCGTGTTCGAGGGCCGGGCCAAGGACGTCGTCAAGCGGGGCGGCTATTCGATCTACGCCCTCGAGGTCGAGCGGGCCATCGAGACCCATCCCGACGTGCTCGAGGCGGCGGTGGTGGCGGTCCCCGACGAACGCATGGGTGAGGTGCCCGGCGCCGCCGTGCGTCTACGAGCGGGCGTCGAGCTCGACGAGGCGGCGCTGGCCGCCCATGCCAGCGAGCACCTCGCCGCCTACAAGGTCCCGGTGCGCTGGCTCGTCGTCGACGACCTCCCCCGGACCGCCACCGAGAAGGTCCGCAAGCACGAGTTGCTGTCGCGCTTCACCGCGCCCAACGCCTGACGGTCAGTCCTCGCCGTCGGGATCGCCGCTGATGCGGATGGTGGTGGTGGTCGAGGGTTCCGGTGCGTCGGGGTCGGGGTCGCCGGGAGCGCGACCGAGGTCGACCTGGAGGCGGCCGCCGGCCACGGCGGTGGCGTACTGCGGGAGGTCGCCGCCGTCGGGGGGGATCACCTCGCCGTCGGCGTCGGTGAGCACGCCGGTCTCGCGGTCCTGGGTGATGGGGGCGCCGTTGACCTGGGCGTCGTAGGCCACCCACCCCTCGTCGTCATCGCCAGCGGTGTGGAAGATGCACAGAGGCCGTTCGCCGGCGGCGGGGTCGTTGAAGCACACCGGGCTCTCGCCGGCACCGAGATCGAGCAACTCGTCGACCTCGCCCACCACGAACGGTCCCCCGGCGTCGCCGGTCGGCGCATCGGTGCTGTCGGCGTTAAGGAACAACACCAGGGCGATCAGGGCGATGGCCGCCACCACGCCACCGACGGCGACGAGCAACGCACGGCGGCCTTCGGTCGAGCGGGCCACGGGCACGCCCTCAGTATGGGGGGATGCTGCAGCGGGGGCGCCGTCAGGTCGTCGGTGCGCCAGGTATGGTCGCCTCCTCGTGAACCTGTTCGAGTACCAAGGCAAGCAGTTCTTCGCCCGGTACGGGATCCCCGTGTCCGCCGGCGAGGCGGTCGCCACCGTCGACGACGCCGTCGCCGCGGCCGATCGGGTCGGCTACCCGGTGGTGGTGAAGGCCCAGGTCCAGGTGGGTGGTCGGGGCAAGGCCGGTGGCATCAAGTTGGCGAACGACGCCGATGAGTGCCGCACCCACGCCGGCGACATCCTGGGCATGGACATCAAGGGACACGAGGTCGAGATCGTCTGGGTCGAGCACGCCAGCGACATCGCCGAGGAGTACTACGCCTCGTTCACCCTCGACCGCTCGAAGAAGCTGCACCTCGGCATGCTGTCGGCCGAAGGCGGCGTCGACATCGAACAGGTGGCCGACGAGAACCCCGACGCCATCGCCCGCCTCTGGATCGATCCGGTCGACGGTCTCGACGAGGAGGTCGCGCGCGACTGGGTGCAGCGCGCTCACCTCAACCCAGCGGCGACCGACGGTGCCGTCGACATCCTGCGCAAGCTCTACACCGCCTACGTCGACGGCGACGCCGACCTGGCCGAGATCAACCCGCTGATCCTCACCCCCGACGGCCGGGTCCACGCCCTCGACGCCAAGGTCACCCTCGACGCCAACAGCGTCTTCCGCCATCCGGACTACGAGCAGTACGACGCCACCCAGGTGCGCGACCGACGGGAGGCGGCGGCCCACGCCCGTGGCCTCCAGTACGTCGGGCTCGAGGGGTCGGTCGGGGTGATCGCCAACGGTGCGGGGTTGGCCATGTCGACGGTCGACATCGTCAACCAGGTCGGCGGCAAGCCGGCCAACTTCCTCGACATCGGTGGCGGCGCCAACGCCGACGTGATGGCCGGCGCCCTCGAGGTCATCAACAACGATCCTGCGGTGCGGGCGATCTTCATCAACATCTTCGGCGGCATCACCAAGGGCGACGAGGTCGCCAACGGCATCATCACCGCCCTCGGGCAGGTGAAGATCGAGTCTCCGATCGTGATCCGCCTCGACGGCACCAACGCCGAGGAGGGCCGGGCCATCCTCGAGCCCTATCTCTCCGGCTCCCTCCAGCTCCAGACGACGATGGCGGCGGCGGCCAAGGCCGTCGTCGCCCTCGCCGCACAAAGGGGGCGGGCATGAGCATCTTCGTCGACGAGACGACGAAGGTCGTCTACCAGGGCCTCACCGGCAGCCAGGGCCGGTTCTACGGTCTGCTCAACCGCAGCTACGGCACCCAGGTGGTGGCCGGCACCAACCCCAAGAAGGCCGGCACCGACGTCGACGGTATCCCTGTCTTCGCCACGGTGGCCGACGCCGTGGCCGAGACCGCCGCCACCGCCAGCTGCATCTTCATCCCCGCCCCCGGCGTGCGCGGTGCCGTCATCGAGGCGGCCGAGGCGGGTATCGAGCTCATCGTCGCCATCACCGAGGGCGTGCCCGCCCACGACGAGGCGTGGTTCTTCAACAAGTTGAAGCGGGACTTCCCCTCCGTGCAGTTGCTCGGCCCCAACTGCCCGGGGGTGATCAGCCCGGGGAAGTGCAACATCGGCATCACCGCCGGTCACATCGCCAAGGAGCCCGAGGTCGGCGGGCGCAGCGTGGGCATCGTCAGCCGGTCCGGCACGCTGACCTACCAGGCCCTCTACGAACTGAAGCTCAACGACATCGGCGTGTCGACCTGTGTCGGGATCGGCGGCGACCCCGTGCCCGGTACCAGCTTCATCGACTGCTTGGAGGCCTTCGAGGCCGACCCCGAGACCCACGCCGTGATGATGATCGGCGAGATCGGCGGCTCGGCCGAGGAAGAGGCCGCCGACTTCATCACGTCCTCCATGACGAAACCGGTCGTGTCGTACATCGCCGGCGTCACCGCCCCCCCCGGAAAGAAGATGGGCCACGCCGGCGCCATCGTCTCCGGAGGCAAGGGAACCGCCCAGGGCAAGATGGACGCCCTCCGCGCCGCCGGCGCCGAGGTCGGCCGCAACCCGACCGAGGCCGGCGCCCTCATGGTCGAGGTCGTGGAGCGCCTGTCGGCAGGACTGGCTTAGAACGGCGACCGGGGGGCGGGGCCGGTGCCCGGCCGACTCCCCTCACGCTGGAGGAGGACGGCGCCGGCGAGAAGGCCGGCGGCGGCCAGGAACATGAGCCAGAACCCGATGCCCTTGGCGTCGTTCACGATGAGGTACCCGATCATGATGAGCGCCGAGAAGAACCCCAGGGCGAGGTGCACCTGGAGCAAGGTGAAGCCGGCCACGTTGCGCGGGACGTCCATGCCGGCGAAGCGGGGGAGGGCGACGGCCAGGGCCTGGAGCACGCCGAAGATGGCCACGTAGGTGGCGATCGGTAGCAGCCCGTCGCCCCACGCCGAGATGGTCACACCGAACTCCCCGCCCACGTCCACGAAGGGGAGGAACGAGCCGAGGAGGGCGACGCCTCCCGCCGCCATGATCACGATCTCCGGGGTGCTCGGGCTGTCCGCCATTCAGGTCCCTCCACTGCGCGTCGACCGCCGCCGCGGCGACGGGTCCATCTGGACGGGGGCACCGTACTCGGCCGCCCTCGGCCGGCGGAGCCCTTCGCTAGGTTCGGCGCCGTGCGCATCGCGGCCCTGGCATCGGGTGGGGGATCGGTGCTCGAGGCCATCCTGGAGCGGGGGTTGCCGGTGGCCGTCGTGCTCGTCGACCGACCCTGCGGCGCGCAGGACGTCGCCCGGGGGCACGGCGTGGCGGCGGTGCTCGTCGAGCGCGACTCGTTCGGCCCGGGCTTCGATCGCGTCGCCTTCACCGACCGGGTGGTCGATGCCCTCCGGGCCCATGACGTCGACCTCCTGGCCATGGCCGGCTTCATGACCGTGCTCGCCGAGGCGATCTTCACCGCCTGGCCGGGCCGGGTGGTCAACACGCACCCGGCGTTGCTGCCCGCGTTCCGCGGTGCTCACGCCGTGCGTGACGCCCTCACCGCCGGCGCCACCGTCACCGGCTGCACCATCCACGTCGCCACACCCGCCGTCGACGACGGGCCCGTCCTCGCCCAGGAGACGGTGCCCGTCCTGGCCGGCGACGACGAGGCCGCCCTCCACGAGCGCATCAAGGCAGTTGAGCGCCGCCTCTATCCCGCGACGCTGGCCAGCATCGTCGAGCGGGGAACCGTCCTCGTCGATCCGTCCGGCGTCAGCACCGCCACGCCCTCGCCCCCCGCCCCTGGAGCCCGATCCTGATGCCCCGCGCCCTGCTGTCCACCTACGACAAGGCCGGCGTGGTCGACCTCGCCCGGGGCCTGGTCGACCTCGGCTGGGACCTGGTGTCCTCCGGCGGCACGGCGGCGGCCGTCGCGGAGGCCGGTCTGGCCGTCACCGACACCGCCGAGCTGACGGGCTTCCCGGCCATCCTCGGGCACCGGGTGGTGACGCTGCACCCGAAGGTGCACGGTGGGATCCTCGCCGACCGCGACGATCCCGGGCACCTTGGCGATCTCGCCGCCCACGGCATCGAGCCGTTCGACCTCGTGGTGGTCAACCTCTATCCCTTCTCGAGCGACCCGTCGATCGAGCTCATCGACATCGGCGGGCCCACGCTCGTGCGGGCCGCGGCCAAGAATTTCGCCCATGTCGGTGTCGTCGTCGATCCGGACGACTACGTCCGGGTCCTCGGCGAGCTCCAGCGCACCGGCGTCCTGTCCTTGTCGACGCGCAAGGCGCTGGCCCGCAGGGCCTTCGCCGCCATCACCCACTACGACACCGCCATCTCGACGTGGATGGCGGCGGAGAGCGGCGACAGCGTCGACCTCGACGAGGTCGGGGACCCCACCGGCTTCCCGGACACCCTCGAGCTGACCTACGACATGGTCGACGTCGCCCTGCGCTACGGCGAGAACCCCCACCAGCCGGCCACCGTCTACCGCCGCCGGGGGGCGGACCCGTGGTGGGACGGCGTCGTCCAGCACGCCGGCGTCGCCCTCAGCTACCTCAACCTCTACGACGCCGACGCCGCCTGGGGCCTGGCCCACGACCTCGCCGCCATCACCGGCCAGCCGGCCGTCACCATCATCAAGCACGCCAACCCGTGCGGGGCGTCGGTGGGCGCCGAGCTGGCCACCACCTATCAGCGGGCGTTCGACTGCGACCCCCGGTCCGCCTTCGGCGGCATCGTCGCCCTCACCGAGGTGGTCGACGAGGCCACCGCCGAGCGCATGGTCGCCGCCGCCCAGGCCGACGTCGTCATCGCCCCCGGCTACGCCCCGGGGGTGGTCGACGCCCTGCGAGCCAAGCGCAAGAACACCCGCCTGCTGGAGGCGGTGGCGCCGACGCCCGACGACCTGCACCTCCGCCCGGTCACGGGTGGGCTGCTGGTGCAGGCCCCGCACCGTTTCGTCACCGACCGGGCCGACTGGCGGGTCGTCACCGAGCGGCGGCCGACCGAGGCCGAATGGGCCGACGCCGAGCTGGCGTGGCGGGTGTGCGGGTGGGTCGCCTCCAACGCCATCGTGCTGGTCAAGGACCGCACCACCTGGGGCATCGGCGCCGGCCAGCAGAACCGGGTCGAGTCGGGCGAGCTGGCGGCGACCAAGGCCGCCGGCCGGGCGGCGGGGGGCGCCTGCGCCAGCGACGCCTTCTACCCCTTCCCCGACGGCATCGAGGCGGCCGCCGCCGCCGGTGTGGCGGTCATCATCCAGCCCGGGGGCTCGGTCCGCGACGAATCCTGCATCGCCGCCGCCGACCAGCTCGGTGTCGCCATGGTCCTCACCGGCGAACGCCACTTCAAGCACTGACCCGCACCGCATCGAAAACGGGGGCGCGTAGCGTCGCGGGATGACCTGGACCGCCGAGCAGCCCCACGACGTCACGCCGTCGCTCATGGCGCCGCTGCAACCGCACGTGGTCGTGCTGTTCGGGGCCACCGGCGACCTGGCGAAGCGCAAGCTGCTGCCGGGCCTCCTGCACCTGGCGCGCGCCGGGCTGCTGCCCGACTGCCGGATCGTGGGCACCTCCCTCGACCCGCTCGACGACGACGGCTTCCGGGCCGTCGCTCGTGAAGCCTGCGACCGGTTCGCCCGCAGCCCGGTCACCGACACCGAGTGGGATCGCTTCGCCGGCCGCGTCAGCTACGTCGCCCAGGGCGCCGGCTCTGCGGGTCCTGACGGCCTCGCCGCCGCCGTCGCCGAGGCGGAGGCGTCGCTCGCTGGGACGCCGTGCCGGTTGCACTACCTGAGCATCCCGCCGGCGGCGGCGGCGCCGGTCGTGCGGCTCCTCGGCGCCACCGGCCTCGCCGACCGGGCCCGGATCATCATGGAGAAGCCCTTCGGCACCGATTTGGCCAGCGCCCGGGCCCTCAACGCCCAGGTCCACGAGGTCTTCGGCGAGTCGCAGGTCTTCCGGATCGACCACTTCCTGGGCAAGGAGGCGGCGCTCAACATCCTCGCCTTCCGCTTCGCCAACGGCCTGTTCGAACCGATCTGGAACCGTGGTCACATCGACCACGTCCAGATCGACGTCCCCGAGAACATCGGCCTGGAGATGCGGGCCGGCTTCTACGAGGCCACCGGCGCCTACCGCGACATGGTCGTCACCCATCTCCTGCAGGTGCTCGCCATCATGGCCATGGAGCCGCCGACCGCCCTCGACCCCCGCTCGATCGGCGAGGAGCGCAACAAGGTGTTCCGGTCGCTGCGCCCGATCGTCCCGACCGACGTCGTACGGGGCCAGTACGTCGGCTACCGCGACGAGCCCGGGGTCGACCCCGACTCCGACACCGAGACCTTCGTCGCCCTCCGGTGCGAGATCGACAACTGGCGATGGTCGGGCGTGCCCTTCTACCTGCGCACCGGCAAGCGACTCTCCGAGGGGGCCCGGATCATCTCCATCGCCTTCCGCGAGCCGCCCAAGAGCATGTTCCCGACCGGCTCCGGCGTCGGCGCCCACGGCCCGGACCACCTGACCTTCGACCTGGCCGATGCCGCCAAGCTCTCGCTGTCGTTCTACGGGAAGCGGCCGGGCACGGGCATGCGCCTCGACAAGCTGAGCCTGCAGTTCGCCCTCGGCGAGACCGGCAAGGCCAGCGACCTCCTCGAGGCCTACGAGCGATTGATCCACGACGCCATGACCGGCGACCACACCCTGTTCACCACCGCCGACGACATCGAGCGCCTCTGGGAAGCGTCGGCACCGCTGCTGGCGGCGCCGCCGCCGCTACGGCCCTACGAACCGGGCTCGTGGGGCCCGAACGCCATCCACCAGCTGGTGGCGCCCCGCACGTGGCGCCTGCCCTTCGAACGCCGGTGGCGCCAGGCCCCCTGACGCCGGCCCGGCCGCGAGGCGGTGGCCGCCGTGCGCCTACGATCGCCGGCCGTGCCCGGAGCCCCGTCGTGACTGCCATCGTGCTCGAAGGGGAGCCCGTGGCCGGCGCCATCCGGGCCTCGTTGATCGAGCGGGTCGACGCCCTGGCCCGTCGGGGGCACCGACCGGGGCTGGCCACGGTGCTGGTCGGCGACGACGGGCCGTCGGCCAACTACGTCGCCATGAAGCACCGGGATTGCACCGAGGTCGGCATCGAGTCCTTCGACATCCACCTGCCGACGACGGCCACCGCGACCGAGGTGGCGGCCGAGCTCGGGCGGCTCAACGCCGATGTCGCCGTGGACGCGTACCTCCTGCAGCACTACACGCCGTTCCCCGCCCATCTCGACTTCGACGCTCTCCTGCTGCAGATCGACCCCGACAAGGACGCCGACGGCCTCCACCCCGTCAACCTGGGCAAGCTGGTGATCGGCAGCGACGGCCCGCTCCCGTGCACGCCCGCCGGCATCGTCGAGCTGCTGGCCTACCACCAGGTCCCGGTCGAGGGCCGCCACGTCGTGATCATCGGGCGGGGTCTCACCATCGGACGGCCGCTGGCCAACCTGCTCGCCCTGAAGCGACCCGGCCTCAACGCCGCCGTCTCCGTCGTGCACACCGGGGTCGAGCGCGAGCGCTTCGTCGCCCTCTGCCGGTCGGCCGACGTGCTGGTGGCCGCCGCCGGTGCGCCCGGTCTCGTCACGCCCGACCTGGTGCAGGTCGGCGCCGCCGTGGTGGCCGCCGGCGTCACCGTCACCGTCGGTGACGACGGCCGGCGGCGGGTGGCATCAGACGTCGCCCCCGAGGTGGCCGACGTGGCGGGGTGGCTGTCGCCCAAGGTCGGCGGCGTGGGCCCGATGACCCGCGCCCTCCTGCTGCGCAACTGCGTGGACGCCGCCGAGCGCGCTCACCGGTGAACGCCGCGCTTCGGGCGCCGCCGGTACGTGGTCGCGCCTACCATCCGTGCCGATGAGCGACACCAGCGGCGGGGGCGATCGAGGGGCGCCGCCCGCGCCCGGGTGGTGGCGGGCGGAAGACGGCAACTGGTACCCCCCGGCGGGCGGTGCGCCGACCCCGCCGCCGACGCCCCCGACACAAGGCTGGGCCCCCCCGCCGCCGCCGGCGGGCCTGGCCGGGCCGACGACGGCCTACGGACCACCGCCGGGCCCCGCCCCCGCCCCCGGCTACGGGTACGGCTACGGGTACGGACCGGCGGTCGCGCCCGTCACCAACGGGCTCGCCATCGCCGCCCTGGTGTGCGGGATCCTGTGGCTCTACTGGGTCGGGTCGATCCTCGCCCTGGTGTTCGGGTACGTGGCCAAGTCGCAGATCGACAAGTCGGGCGGCACCCAGGGCGGGCGGGGCATGGCCATCGCCGGCATCGTCCTGGGGTGGGTGGGCGTGGCCGCACTCATCTTGTTCTTCGTCGTCTTCGTGCTGTTCCTCAACGAGCTCGAACAGCTCGAGGACTTCGATGACAACGGCCAGTTCGGGGCGCTCCTCGGCCGCCTCGTCGGGCGCTGAGGTCGATGAACCCGGAGTTCGAGCCCGCCGCCGGTGCGCCCGACCACTACGACGCCGCCTACTACGCCGGCAACGGCCAGTCCGGCGACCGGCCGGCACTGCGCTGGTACGTGCGGATGGTACGGCGCTACGTCGGGCCCGGTCCGTATCTCGACTTCGGCTGCGGCACGGGTCACCTCGTACGACGACTCGCCCGCCACGGCCCCACGTCCGGGTTCGAGATCTCCCCGTACTCGGCGGCGGCGGCGCAGCGGACGGCGCCCGGGTGCGCGGTGCACGTCACGCTCGACGACATCCCGAGCGCCAGCTTCAGCGGCCTGACCGCCATCCACGTGCTCGAGCACCTCGACGACGAGACGGCCACCTCGGTGCTCGCCTGCTGGCGCCGGGTCCTGGTGGCCGGCGGTCGAGCGCTCGTCGTCATGCCGGACCCCGGGGGCACGGCGCGCGCCCTGGCGGGCGAGGCGTGGACCGGGTACCAGGACCCCACGCACATCAACCTCAAGACGCACGAGGAGTGGCGGGCGTTCCTCGTCGCCGCCGGGTTCACGGTGCTGCGAGAGGGCAGCGACGGGCTCTGGAACGTGCCGTACGGCCGGCTGCCGAAGCTGATCGACGCCGGGCAGCACGCCGTCCCGTCGCTCGTGCAGTTCATGGCCGGACGACTGTTCCTGAAGGCGGGTTCCGGCGAGTCGGCGGTGTTCGTCGTCGAGAGCCCGGCACCTTCCTCGCCGTAGCTCCCCCCACGCGTCGAGCGGTCACGGTCGCCGGCCTGTTCCGCTTCATCGGCCCCCGGTCCGCCAGAACCTAGGATCGGTACCGATGACGCGGATCGCCGACCTCCTGGCCGCCGGCCCCACGACGTCGTTCGAGTTCTTCCCGCCGAAGACCGACGCCGCCGCCGTGCAGCTCGAGAAGGCGGTGCAGGAGCTGGCGCCGCTGCAGCCGTCGTTCGTGTCGGTCACCTACGGCGCCCTCGGCTCGACCCGCGACCGCACCCGCGAGGTGGTCACCCACATCAACGACGACCACCCGTTCCCCGCCATGGCGCACCTCACCTGCGTGGGCCACACGCGTGCCGAGGTCGTCGCCCTGCTCGAGACCTACGCCGCCGCCGGGGTGCGCAACGTGCTCGCCCTCGGCGGTGACCCGCCGGCCGACGGCAGCGACCCTGGTGGGGAGTTCACCCATGCCTGCGAGCTGCTGGAGCTGGTGCAGGCAGTCGGTGGGTTCTCGGTCGGCGTCGCCGCCCACCCCGAGCTCCACCCCCGCAGCCCCGACCGGGTGAGCGACCGTCGCTACCTCGCCGAGAAGCTGGCGGCGGCCGACTTCGCCGTCACCCAGTTCTTCTTCGACGCCGCCCACTACGTCGAGCTCCTCGACGAGCTGGCCGCTCTCGGCGTCGACAAGCCGGTCATCCCCGGGGTGTTGCCCGTCACCAACGTCGCCGGCCTCCGCCGCATGGCTGCCATGAACGGCACCGACGTCCCGGCCGCGCTGGTCACGCGCCTCGACGCCGCCGCCGACGACCCGGCCGCCGTGGCCGCCATCGGGGTCGAGGTCGCCGTCGAGTTGTGCACGGCGCTGCTCGCCGCCGGCGCCCCGGGCCTGCACCTCTACACCATGAACCGCTCGTCGTCGATCAGAGCCGTGCTCGCCGCCCTCGGCGGCGGCGCCCCTGTCTGAGCGGCGGGCACGGGTGCGCCCCGATGTCGCACCCGGTCCCTACCATCGGCCCGTGACCGGGCGCCGCGAGGGACTGCGCGGGGGCGACGCCCCCGGGAAGAAGTCGACCCCCCGGCGACCCACGGCGACCTCGGCCTTCGGCGTGTCCCGCCGAGAGGCGCACGACGCCAGCGCGTTCTACGGGCGCTTCACGCCGCCGGTCCTGTCCACCGACGAGACCGTGCTTCCCCCTGAGCCGGTCGTCGAGCCCTGCCGGGTCGGAGACAGCCGCAAGATGGTTGACGTGGCCGACGGCTCGGTGGCGCTCGTGGTCACCTCGCCGCCCTACTTCGCCGGCAAGCAGTACGAGCTCGAGCTCGGCCAGGAGGGCGGCCCGGCCTCCTACCTCGAGTACCTGGAGATGCTGCGCGACGTCTTCGCCGACTGTGTCCGGGTGCTCGAACCGGGCGGGCGGATCGCCGTGAACGTGGCCAACCTCGGTCGTAAGCCCTACCGCTCCCTCGCCGCCGACGTCACCGCCATCCTGCAGGACGACCTCCAGCTGCTCCTGCGGGGCGAGATCATCTGGCGCAAGGGGGAGGGCGCCGGCGGCAACTGCGCCTGGGGCTCGTTCCGCGGCGCCAGCAACCCGGTGCTGCGCGACGTCACCGAGCGTATCGTCGTCGCCAGCAAGGGACGGTTCGACCGCGCCCTCTCGGTGTCGAAGCGGGCGGCGGCCGGCCTGCCCCACGTGACCGGCATCAGCGCCGATGACTTCATGCAGCGCACCCTCGACGTGTGGGAGGTGCCGCCCCAGCGGGCCTCGGCCGTCAACCACCCGGCGCCGTTCCCCGTCGAGCTCCCCGAGCGGCTCATCGAGCTCTACACCTACGAGGGCGACCTTGTGCTCGATCCCTTCCTCGGTTCGGGCTCGACCGTCGTCGCCGCCCACAACCTCGGGCGCCGGGCCGTCGGCTACGACCTCGATCCCGCCTACGTCGAGACTGCCCGCCGCCGGGTCGCAGCCGAGGCGCCGCAGCCGGAGGCGCCGGCGCCCGTCGCCGCCGCTGACGACGCTGATCCCATCGCCGCCATGGTCGCCCGGGCGGCCACCGAGGCCAAGACCGCCACCGACCTCGCCGAGGAGACCCTCGCCGCCGCCGGCTTCGAGATCGTGGCCGAGAACCGCCGCATCCGCGGCCTCGGCACTGCAGTGACCTTTGAAGTCCGTGACCGGCGGGGCCGGGGCTGGTGGGTCGACGTCGCCGGGCCCAACACCACCCGCCGGGGCGGGCTCCTGCGCGCCGATGCCGTGTGGCGGACCCGCGGCCGCGCCGCCGCGTTCGCCGCCCAGCCCGGCGCCCTGCCCCTCCTCGTGCTCAGTCCGGCGCTGCCCCGCCCCGGGACCGACAGCGACCGCGCCCTGCGGGCGGGCGGACCCGGCGGCGGGATCTTCGACGTGGTCGACCTCCTCGGCGCCGGCGCACGACGCCGCCTCGCCGCGTATGCGATGGCGGGCCGTCGTGGTCGGCACCCTGCCCCCCAGCCCGGCTTCTGGGACCCCGCCCAACTCGGTGGCTGACGATCGGACCACCGTCACCGAGCTCGTGACTGGGCTCGGGACGCTGGGCCACGACAGCGTGGCCGAGGCGCTGGCAGCGCGACCGGCGGCGATGGTGAGCGTCTCGCCCGAGCTGTGGCACCGGCTGGGGGCTTTCAATGAGGGTGGCGCCGAGTCGGTGGCGTTCGAGGCTGCGTTCACCAACGGCCGCGCCTTGCTCACCGCCGCCGACGGCCTCCGCGGCCGTGTCCCCCTGACCGTCGAGTGGCGGGGCGACGCCCGTGCTGTCGACGACGACCTGGTGCCCGTCGACCTACGCATCGACCACGTGTTCCTGGTGTCGTGCAAGTACCGCTCGCAGGTCGTCGCCAACGTCGCCCCCGCCCGGCTCTTCGACGGGCTCCTCCGCCTGCGGGCTCCGGCCGGGCGAGTGGGGTGGTTCGAGGTAGTCGCCCCGACGGAGCACCGAGCGCTGGTGATGGCCGCCTGCGCTCACGCCGGCGTGGCGGTGCCCGACGACAGCGGCACCGTCGCCGCCGCCGACCGCCCGGCGCTTCGCGCGGCCCTTCGGGGTAACCGGTGGCCCGACACGTGTGCCGGGGCGTGGCAGGGCCTGGTCGACGCCGCCAGCGAGGCGAGCGCGGCGCGGTGGCGGGCGGCGCTCACCCGGCCCGACGACGCCCGCCGGCTGTTGTGGCGCCTGTTGCGCATCGGGCCGGCGCCGTACTTCGTCCTCGGTGCCGGCCCCGACGCACCCCTGCGGCTCCGGGTGCTCACGTCGTGGGACTGGCAGCAGCGCTACCGGTTGCGGTCCTTCGCCGTCGCCGCCCAGGCCGGCGGCCAGCCGAGGGTCGCCTGGGAGGCCAGCGTCACCGATGTTCTCACCGGACGGGAGCAGAGCGTCGCCGGCCACGTCGAGATCCGCTGGAGCCACGGCCGCCTCAACGGTGCCCCCGAGGCCAAGGTCTACCTCGACACGCCCCACGCGGCGGTACCCGGCTACGTGCCGCTGACCTGATCCCCGCCGACCGAGATGCCCCCGACCACCATGGGAAACATCCCGCTCGTCAGGCCATCGCCGCCTGGAGGTTGCGGTCGAGGGCGTCGAGGAACGCCTCGGTGGTCAGGAACGCCGTGTCGGGCCCCACGAGCAGGGCCAGGTCTTTGGTCATCTCGCCGCCCTCGACGGTCGCCACGCACACCGCCTCGAGGGTCTCGGCGAAGCGGGCGAGCTCCGCGTTCGCGTCGAGCTTGGCCCGGAACGACAGGCCACGGGTCCAGGCGAAGATCGAGGCGATGGGGTTGGTCGAGGTGGCCTCGCCCCGCTGGTGCGCTCGGAAGTGGCGGGTCACGGTGCCGTGGGCGGCCTCGGCCTCGCACGTCAGGCCATCGGGGGTGAGCAGGACCGAGGTCATCAGCCCGAGCGAGCCGAAGCCCTGGGCCACGGTGTCGGACTGCACGTCGCCGTCGTAGTTCTTGCACGCCCACACGTAGCCGCCCTCCCACTTCATGGCGGCGGCCACCATGTCGTCGATGAGGCGGTGTTCGTAGCTGATGCCGGCGGCCTCGAAGTCGGCCTTGAACTCAGTCTCGAACACCTCGGCGAAGAGATCCTTGAACCGGCCGTCGTAGGCCTTGAGGATCGTGTTCTTGGTCGACAGGTACACCGGGTAGCCCCGGTCGAGGCCGTAGCGCATCGACGCCCGGGCGAAGTCGCGGATCGAGTCGTCGAAGTTGTACATGCCCATGGCGATGCCGCTGCCGGTGAAGGTCGCCACCTGCATGTCCATCGGTGCCCCCCCGTCGTCCGGGGTGTAGGTGATGGTGACGGTGCCGGGACCGGGCACCACGAAGTCGGTGGCGCGGTACTGGTCGCCGTGGGCGTGGCGGCCGATGACGATCGGCTTGGTCCACCCCGGCACCAGGCGGGGGATGTTCGAGCAGATGATCGGCTCGCGGAACACCACGCCACCGAGGATGTTGCGGATGGTGCCGTTGGGGGAGCGCCACATCCGCTTCAGGCCGAACTCCTCGACCCGCGCCTCGTCCGGCGTGATGGTGGCGCACTTGACGCCAACACCGTGGGCCTTGATGGCGTTGGCGGCGTCGACGGTCACCTGGTCGTCGGTGGCGTCGCGGTGCTCGATGCCGAGATCGAAGCTGAGCAACTCGACGTCGAGGTAGGGCAGGATCAGCTTGCCCTTGATGAATGACCAGATGATGCGGGTCATCTCGTCGCCGTCGAGCTCGACGACCGGGTTGTCGACCGTGATCTTCTGCACGGCGGGCGAGCGTAGCCAACGTCCCGAAGGCCGCTCGCCCTGTC
>JBBJOU010000002.1:0-25894 GCA_037724305.1 Acidimicrobiales bacterium | reverse complement strand
GCCGAGATGAACGCCTCCTGGGGGACCTCGACCCGGCCGATCGACTTCATGCGCTTCTTGCCCTCCTTCTGCTTCTCGAGCAGCTTGCGCTTGCGGGTGATGTCACCGCCGTAGCACTTCGAGAGGACGTCCTTGCGCTTGGCCTTCACCGTCTCGCGGGCGATGATCTTGCCCCCGATGGCGGCCTGGATGGGCACGTCGAACATCTGGCGGGGGATGAGCTCGCGCAGCTTCTCGCTCATCTTCTTGCCGTAGTCGTAGGCCTTGTCGCGGTGCACCACCGTGCTGAAGGCGTCGGCGGCGATGCCGTTCAGCAGGACGTCGACCTTGACCAGGTTCGAGCGCTCGTAGCCGGTGGGGTCGTAGTCGAGGCTGGCGTAGCCCTGGGTGCGGCTCTTGAGCTGGTCGAAGAAGTCCCGCACCACCTCGGCGAGAGGGATGCGGTACACCAGCTCCAACCGCTCCGGGGTGAGGTACTCCATCTTCACCATCTCGCCGCGCCGGGTCTGGCACAGGTCCATGAGCGTGCCCGTGTACTCGGTGGGGGTGAGGATGGTGATGGTGAGGAAGGGCTCCTCGACGTGGTCGATCTCCTGGGGCGGCGGCATCTCCGACGGGTTCGACAGCTCGACCACCTCGCCGCTGGTGGTGTGCACCCGGTAGGCCACCGACGGGGCGGTGGCGATGAGGCTGAGGTCGAACTCGCGCTCGAGGCGCTCGCGGATGATCTCCATGTGGAGCATCCCGAGGAAGCCGCAGCGGAAGCCGAAGCCGAGGGCGCCGGAGGTCTCGGGGGCATAGGTAAAGGACGCATCATCAAGGCGGAGCTTCTCGAGCGCCTCGCGCAGGCTGGCGAACTCGTCGCCGTCGACGGGGAACAGCCCGCAGAACACCATCGGTTTCGGTTCCTGGTAGCCGGCCAGCGCCTCGGCGCCGTTGGTCACCGTCGTCACCGTCTCGCCCGACCGGGCGTCGCCGACGTCCTTGATGCCGGCGATGAGGTAGCCGACCTCGCCGGCGCCGAGGGCGGCGACCGGGGTCGGGACCGGGCGCCGCACCCCGACCTCGTCGGCCTCGTGGACAGCGCCGGCCTGGACGAAGCGGATCTTCTCGGCGGTGCGCAGGGTGCCCTGCATGACCCGCACCGAGCTGATGACGCCGCGGTAGTTGTCGAAGTGGCTGTCGAAGATGAGCGCCTGGAGCGGAGCGTCGGGGTCGCCCTCGGGGGCGGGGATGCGCTCGACCATGGCGTCGAGCAGCGCCGGCACGCCCGCACCGGTCTTGGCGCTCACGTGCAGGATCGACTCGGCGGGGATGCCGAGCACCGACTCGATCTCGGCGGCGTAGCGCTCGGGGTCGGCGGCGGGCAGGTCGATCTTGTTGAGGGCGGCGACGATCTCGAGGTCGTTCTCGAGGGCCAGGTAGCAGTTGGCCAGGGTCTGGGCCTCGAGGCCCTGGGCGGCGTCGACCAGGAGCACCACGCCCTCGCAGGCGGCCAGGCTGCGGCTGACCTCGTAGCCGAAGTCGACGTGGCCGGGGGTGTCGATGAGGTTGAGCACGTGGTCACGCCAGTCGAGGCGCACCGACTGCAGCTTGATGGTGATGCCCCGCTCGCGCTCGAGGTCCATCGAGTCGAGGTACTGGGCCCGCATGGCCCGGGCGTCGACGGCGCCGCACAGCTCGAGGATGCGGTCCGACAGCGTGGTCTTGCCGTGGTCGATGTGGGCGATGACGGCGAGGTTGCGGATGCGGGCGAGGTCCATGGGGATCGCCCCGACGGTACCGGGCGGGGTCCGCCGCCCCGGTCACCGGGACGCAGGCGTCACCAGCGGAAGAACGTGCTCGGCTCGGCCTCGAAGCCTTCGAGCAGTTCGCTCGTGAGGTGGGCGCCGATCGGGAGATCGAAGAGCTCGGCGTAGGTGCCGTCAATGGGGCGACGAGCCACGGTGATCCGCTCCTGGTCGGGGTGGAGCCCCCACAGCTCGGCAACCCCGACCCGGGCGTAGTCACTGGCCTTGCGCAACTGCTCCGACGGCCAGTTCGACGGCGACCACACCTCGACGGCGAGCTGTGGCGGCCCGTCCGGCACGGCGCGACCGCCACGGACGACCTGCGCTTCGGGCCACCAGCCGAGATCGGCCTCGTAACCCCGGCGGGCGGTGATCCGCACCCCCGGCGTGAACATGGTCAGGCCTCGCCCCGGGGCAGCATCGGTCCACCGTCGCAGCGCCACGTACAGGTTGCCGAGGATGAGTTGGTGCAGATGGCCCGGGGGGCTCACCCAGATGACCTCCCCGTCGATGAGCGCCGCCTTGTGGCGGCCGCGCTCGTCATGTCTGGGGAGGTCGAGGAACTCATCCCACGTCAGCCCGGGATTTCCGAGGGTGGGCGGCGCGGTCGACATGAGATATCATGATACGCACCGAGCACCGGGGCGGCAAGGGCGTCTGTGTGGTGCGCCGGGCCGCCGGGCGCTAGCGTCGACAGGCCCGAACGTCCGTATGCAGGAGTACCCGGCCCGTGGCCAACATCAAGAGCCAGATCAAGCGCAACAAGCAGAACCTGGTCCGCCAGGAGCGCAACAAGGCGGTCCGCTCCGAGCTCAAGACCCGGGTGAAGGTTGCCGTCACCGAGGCCGAGGCGGGCGCCGACACCGCCGCCGCCAGCGCCGTCACCGCCCAGAAGCGCATCGGTAAGGCGGCCAAGCACGGCGTCATCCACCCCAACGCCGCCGCCCGGCGCCAGAGCCGCCTGGCCCGGCGCCTGAACGCCCTCCGGGCGGCGAGCGGCGCCGAGTCGTAGCCCTCGCCGCCGTCAGCGGCGGGAGAGGTGGGCGAGGCGGGCGACCAGCACCTCGAGCACCAACTGGTCGGGCACTGCGCTCGCCCCCCGGATGTCGAGGTCGGCCTGGGCCAGGAGGCCGATGGCCTGGGCGAGGCGCGCCGAGCCGAGGCGGCGGGCGCCGTCGAGCGCCTTCTTGGCCGGGAACGTCGAGCCCTTCAGACCGAGCACGGCGGCGGCGTCGCGCTCGGTGCGGGCGTCGGAGCCGTCGAGGGCGAGCATTCGCCCGAGATGGCCGTGCAGGGTGGCCATGAGCACGAGGGCGTGGCGGTCGCCGGCGGCCAGGAGGCGGTGCAGGCGGTCGACGGCGAGGACGATGTCGCCCCGGTCGATGGCGTCGGTGAGGTCCCACGGGGCCACCGAGCCGGCGTGGCCGGCATACGGCGCCACGTCGTCGGCACCGAGGCGGGCCCCCGGTCCGAAGGTCCCTTCGAGCGTGGCGAGGATGCCGCTCAGGCGCTCGACGTCCTCGCCGATGGTGGCGGCCAAGAGGTCGGTGGCCCGGGCGTCGAGGCGCACGGCGGCGGCGGCGACCCGCTCGGCGACCCAGGCCCGTTGCTGGCGGGCGCCGCTGCCGGGGCCCGGTTCGACGGTGGCGGCGCCGGCCGCCTTGAGGGCGTCGACGAGGACCTTGGGCATCCGGCCCGACGCCCACGCCAGCACCAGCCGGGCCTCGGGCGACGGGTCGGCGAGGTAGTCGACGAGGGAGGCGACGTCGGCCGCCTTGGTGAAGCGGGCCAGGTCGCGGGCGACGATGACCCGGCGGTCGGTGAGGAACGGCGGGGTGCGGGCGGCGTCGACCACCGCGCCCAGCTCGTAGTCGTCGCCGGCGAACTCGTCGACGGTGAGGGTGCGGTCGCGCGTCCCGACGAGGGCGTCGACCACGGCCCGCACCGCGTCGCGGGCGAGCGACTCGTCGTCGCCTTTGACCAGCACGGCGGGGACCGCGTCGTCGACGACGGCGGTGGCGCTCGTCATGGCGTCGCCGTCGCGCCGGGCAGGACCAGCCCGGGAAGGTCGCGCTCGGCGGCGGCCTCGAGCAGGGCGGCCATCACCTGGGCGGTGCGGCGGGCGGCACGCACGTCGTGGGCGCGCAGGACCCGGCACCCGAGGGCGATGCCGAGGGCATGGGCGGCGGTGGTGGCGGCGCCCCGGTCGGCGACGTCCGTCGCGCACAGGGCGCCGAGGAAGCGCTTGTTGGACGCCGACAGCAACACCGGGTGACCGAGGGCCAGCAGGTCGTCGCTGGCGCGCAGCAGCTCGAGCGACTGGTCCTCGCGCTTGCCGAGGTCGAGGCCGGCGTCGACCATGATCGCCTCGGCGGGGATGCCGGCGGCCAGTGCCCGGTCGGCGCGGTCACGCAGGTTGGCGACCACGGCCGGGCGGACGCCGCCGGGATAGGTGGGGTCGGGGTCCGCCTCGCGCGGGCGCAGGCGGATGTGGGTGGCCACCACCGAGGCGCCGGCGGCGGCGCAGACCGCCAGGTAGTCGGGGTCGGCGAAACCCGAGATGTCGTTGCCGACGTCGGCCCCGGCGGTGAAGCAGGCGGCCGCCACCGACGCCCGCCAGGTGTCGACCGAGAGGGCGACGTCGAACCGGGCCCGGATGGCCTCGACGGCGGGGACGACGCGCTCGAGCTCCTCGCCCTCGTCGACCTCGGGACCAGGACCGGCCTTCACCCCGCCCACGTCGAGCACGGCGGCGCCGTCGGCGCCGAGGCGCTCGGCCCGGCGGAGGAGATCGTCCAGGGCGAAGTGGGCGCCGCCGTCGAAGAAGGAGTCGGGGGTGCGGTTGAGGATGCCCATCACCACGGGCCGGTAGGTGACGTCGAGGCGTGACCGGTGGCCGAGGCGGAGCTGCACGGCCGGCGACGCTACCGGGACCATGGCCCGCCCACGGCCGGCCGTCGGTGTCGATGCCACCGGCGAGCGGTCCCACCGGCAGTGTCGTGCCCGGGTCCAGCACCGTCCAGCCGGGGAGCGCCCGCCCCGGCGGCGCGGCCACCGCCAGCGTCGGGCACCGGCGACCGAGCGGGGCCACCGCCGCGCCGGCGCGGGCGCCGCCGGCGGTGACGACGAGCGACGGGCAGCGGGCGCCGGCCCGGCGCAGCGCCTCCAACAGCCGGGCGGCGCCGACGGGCCCGTCGACCACCACCACGGTGGCGGTCCCCGCCCGGTGCAGCGTGACGCCGGGGGCGACCTCGGCGGTGACCGGACCGGTGGGCGGCGAGCGCAGGGCGAGCGCCGGCCCGACCAGCGCGACGGCGGCGAGCGCGCCGGCCAGCACCATGGCGGGACCGGGCCGGGACCACCACCGTCGGGCGGCGACGGCCACGCCGACGGCCACGGTGAGCGCCGCCACCTCGCGACGGCCGAGCTCGCCCAGTTCGAGAGCGGCGGCGGTGCGGGCGACGCCGGCCAGCCACGCGGCAAGGGCGGTGGTGGGCAGGTGCAGGGCGTCGCTCACGGGGCCACCGACCACGCCGGCGACCAGGCCCGCAGGCAGGCCCCAGCTCATCAGGGCGCCGGCGGCGAACCCGGCGAGCACGTTGGCGGGCAACGACGCCACCGGGATGGAGTCGAAGACGGCCAGCAGCAGCGGCGCCACCCCGACCTGGGCGGCCAGGGTGACGGCCACCGCGGCGGCGAACGGGCGCGGCCCCGGCAGGCGGCGTTCGATGGGGCCGGCGAGCAGGAGGATCCCGGCCGACGCCGCCACCGACAGGCCGAAGCCGACCGACGACACCAGCAGCGGATCGACCAGCACCAGGCCGGTGACGGCGAGGGCGAGGATGCGCAGCCCGCTCGCCTCGCGCCCGAGGGCGGCGGCCAGGGTGACCAGGCCGGCCATGGCCGATGCCCGCACCACCGACGGCTCGAAGCGGGTGAGGAGGGCGAAGCCCACGATGACGCTCAGCGTGAGGGGCAGGCGGGACCGCCACCGGCACCGCCGCAGCGCCGGTCCGGCCAGCGCCAGGACGAACGCCACGTTCGCACCGGAGACGGCGGTCAAGTGGGTGAGCCCGGCGGCGCGGAAGTCGTCGCCCAGCTCAGGGGGCTGCTGGCGGTCGTCGCCCAGCACCACCCCGAGGAACAGCGACCGGTGCCCGACGGGGAGGTCGGCGACACCTTCCTCGAGGGTGCGGCGCACCCCGTTGGCCAGGCGGGGCACGGTGGCGGCTTCAGCGTGGGCGACCACGTCGTCGACGGTGAGCCGTCCGACCACGCGACGGGCGCGCAGCCAGGGGGAGTCGTCCGGTGGCGGTCGCTGCTCGCCGACCACTCGCACCCGCTCGCCGGTGAGCCGATCAACCAGCTCGCCGGCGGCCCGCCCGTAGGCCGTCGCCTCCAGCCGGCGGCCGTCGAGGCGGACGTCGACGCGCACGCCGCCGGCGATCGGCTGGGGGTCGCCGGCCAACGTGACCCACGCCGCCACCGGGCCCGGCACCACCGGCTCGAGGCCGGCCCGCGCCCGGTCGGCGAGGGTGGCGCCGAGCAGGGCGAGGGCCACGATCACCAGCCACGGCCGCCGGACGGCGACGGCCGCCGCCGTGGCCGCCACGCCAACGGCCAGGGACGGGCCGCCGCCAACGTGGACCGCCAGCGCCACCACCACCGCCATCAGGACGGCCGCCCGGTCGGTCACGGCGTGCTCACAGCTGCACGAGATCGCGCATCTGGGCGAGCTTGGCGTCACCGATGCCGCTGACCTGGAGCAGGTCCTCGACCACGACGAACGGGCCCACCCGCTCGCGGTGCTCGATGATGGCGGCCGCCGTACTCGGCCCGACACCGGGGAGGGCGTCGAGCTCGTCGGCGGTGGCGGTGTTGACGTTGACCGGCGCACCGGCCTCGCCGGGCCCGGCGGCTCCGGCGGCCGGCGGGGCGCCGCCGTCGGGCGCCGCCACGGGCGGTGGCGTGACCTCGCCCACCCTCGGGAACCAGACCCGCTGGCCGTCGGCCAGCGGGGCGGCCAGGTTCAGGCGGTCGAGATCGGCGTCGGGCGACGGTCCCCCGGCGGCGGCCAACAGGTCGGCCACCCGGGCGCCGGGTGTGAGGTCATGGAGGCCACCGACCACCACCGCCCCGGCGGCGTGCACCACGAGCGGCGCCTCGACGAGCGTCGTCGGCGCCGAGGTCGGCGCGCCGGCGGGAGCACGAGCGCCGGGCGGGGCACCGGCGGGCTGGGCGCCGGCCGTGTACGGCAGGGCGTCGTCGGGGGGGGGGGGGGGGGGGGGGGCCCGGGGGGCGCGGGCGGCCCCCACCCCGCCCCCGCCGATCAGGGACCCCGCCACCACCCGCCCCCAGCGCCGCTCGGGCCCGGCGACGCGATCCGCCGCCGCATCGAGGCGGTGGCGCCAGGCCCCGCCGGGTGGTGGGCGCCACGGTTCGGCGTCGACGTCGACGCTCGACAGGGGGTCGTCGACGGGCGCGACCGGGGCAACGGGATCGGGGACGACGTCGGGCACGTCGGGCTCCTCCGGGCTGGCGAGGCGGGAGGGCCGCGGGAGCGGCGAGCCGACACCGAGGTCGGCTGGCACCCGGTCGACCCGGGCACGACGTCGGGATCGATGCTACCAGTCGCGCCGTGCGGGCCGGTCGGCGACCGCCGGGGCGATCGGGCCGATGCCCAACTCCCGCCGGGCCCGCCACTCGGCGCTGGCCTCGGCCGGGATCCGCCGGTAGGCGCCGTGGTGGCGGTAGCCCCGCAGCCGCCACCGGGCGTAGGCCGTCAGGTAGCGGACGAGGAACAGGCCGACACCGTCGGCTCGGTACTGGGCGACGTGCACGAGCTCGTGACGCACCAGGCGCTCGTCGTCCTCGCGCCCCGGCCGCATGATCACGAGCGACCCGAGCGTGATGGCGGCGGCGCCGGGTGGTACCGGGCCGCCCACCCACAGCCACCACCCATCCATGTGCTGCAGGGTCACGGCGCAGCCTGACTCAGAAGAGCTGGGCGGTCAGGGCCTTGCGGTAGCGGGCGGTGCGGGGGTCGTCGGGACCGAGCACGGCGAGGAGGTCGACGTACTCCTGGCGGGCGGTGTCGTCGTCCTTCACCCGATCGAGGAGGGCGTCCAGCTTGGCGTCGACACCATCGTCGGCGACGGCTGCGTCGGCACCCACCCGGGCGAGCGCCGCCACCCGGCGCACCTCGGGGGTCTCGGGGACCTTGGCCAGCAGCGCCAGGGCCTCGTCGCGGTCTCCGTCGTCGCCCCGGACGGCGAGCAGTTCGGCGAGGGCGACGGTGGCGTCCTCGTGGCCCGGCTCGAGGGTGAGCACCTCGCGCAACGATGCCTCGTCGCCGGCGGCGACGAGGGTGTCGACCCGGTTCTCCTCCTCGGTGGGCAGCAGGTCGGCCACGAACTGCTGCACGACCTCGCGCGGCTGGGCGCCGACGAAGCCGTTGAGCACCTTGCGGTCACGGAGCGCGTAGACGGCGGGGATGCCCTGCACCTGGAAGGCCTGCGCCACCTGGGGGTTGGCGTCGACGTCGACCTTGACCATCACGACCTTGCCGGCGGTGGCATCGACCACCTCCTCGAGGACGGGCCCGAGCTGCTTGCACGGCGCGCACCACTCGGCCCAGAGGTCCACGAGCACCGTGGTGGTGGCGGATCGGGCGAGGACCTCGGTCTCGAAGGTCGCGTCGGTCACGTCGATGGCCATGGGGTGAGGCTACCGAGTCGGCGGGTGGCCCCGACGGAGCGACGGGCCGCTTCGGTAGGGTCGAGCGCCCATGGACACGAGCCAGCGCGCCCCTGAGGGCGTCCATGTCGACGAGGTGACGGCGTGGCTGGTCGAGCGCCGCCCGGTCACGACGCCCCCGCTGCGCTTCGAGCTCGTGGCCGGGGGGCGGTCGAACCTCACCTTCGTGGTGACCGACGCCACCGGGGCGCGGGTGGTGCTGCGGCGGCCGCCGCTCGGCCACGTGCTGGCCAGCGCCCACGACATGGGGCGCGAGCACCGCGTCATCGCCGCCCTGGCCGGCTCCGACGTCCCCGTCCCCACCGCGGTCGGGCTGTCGGGCGACAGCTCGGTCAACGGGGCACCCTTCTACGTCATGGACCACGTGGAGGGCCACGTGCTGCGCGACGCCGCCGAGGCCGGCACGGTCCTCGACGAGGCCGCCCGGCGACGGGCCGGCGAATCGGTCGTCGACGTGCTCGCCCGGATCCACGCCGTCGACATCGACGCCGTCGGCCTGGGCGACCTGGGCCGGCGTGACGACTACGTCGGCCGCCAGCTCAAGCGGTGGTACGGCCAGTTCCAGCGGTCCAACGCGCTCACCGGTCGACCCGTGCCCCTCGTCCACCAGGTGCACGACCGCCTCGCCGCCACGGTCCCGGAGCAGCAGGGCAGCACCATCGTCCACGGCGACTACCGCCTCGACAACTGCATGGTCGACGGCACCGGCGAGGTGGTGGCGGTGCTCGACTGGGAGCTCTGCACCCTCGGCGACCCGCTCGCCGACCTCGGGGTCCTCCTCGTCTACTGGGCCGAGCCGGGCGACACCCGGGCGGCCCTGCCCGGCGCGCCAACGGCGTTGCCCGGGTTCCTCAGCCGCGCCGAGTTGATCGACCGCTACGCCGAGCAATCCGGTCGCGACCTGGACCTCGTCCCCTACTACGTGGCGTTCGGCTACTGGAAGTTGGCCTGCATCCTCGAAGGTGTGTACGCCCGCTATGCCAACGGCGCCATGGGCGCGACCGACGACACCTACGAGGCGTTCGACCAGACGGTCGTGTTCCTCGCCGAGCAGGCGTCGGCCGCCACCGACGAGCTGGGCTGAGGCATGCTCTACGAGATGGTCGAGCGCCCCGACCTCGACTCGCCCGTGCTGGTGCTCGCCCTCGACGGTTGGATCGACGCCGGCCTCGGCGCCCAGAGCGCCCGCGAGTCCCTCGTCGAGGAGCTCGACACCGTCACCGTCGCCACCTTCGACGCCGAGGCGCTGATCGACCACCGCGCCCGGCGGCCGGTGCTCCACATCGTCGAGGGCGTCGCCACCGGTCTCACCTGGCCCAGCATCGAGCTGCGCGCCGCCAGCGACGACGACGGCAACGACGTCCTGCTGTTGGTGGGCGCCGAGCCCGACCAACGGTGGCGGGCCTTCGCCGGGGTGGTCGTCGACCTCGCCCTCGACCTCGGGGCCCGCCTCGCGGTCGGCCTCGGCGCCTACCCGGCACCGGTGCCCCACACGCGACCGTCGCGCCTGGCCGTCACCGCCGGCACCGCGGAGCTGGCCCGCCACGGCCAGGTACGCACCACCGTCGACGTGCCCGCCGGTGTGCAGGCCGCCATCGAGCACCGCTGCACCGAGGTGGGCGTCCCCGCCCTCGGCCTGTGGGCCCAGGTGCCCCACTACGCAGCGGCCATGCCCTACCCCGCCGCCGGCCTCGCCCTGGTCGACGGCCTGGCATCGGTGGGTTCGCTCTCGATCGCCACGCCCACCCTCACCCGCCAGGCGGGCGAGATGCGCCAACGCCTCGACGAGCTGGTGGGGATCAACCCCGACCACGCCGCCATGCTCGCCCAGATGGAAGCCGGCTACGACGCCGACGAGGCCGGCGGCGACCTCGGCGCCGGCGCCGGCTTCGGCGGGGCCCCCCTCCCCTCCGGCGACGAGCTCGCCGCCGAGGTCGAGCGCTACCTGCGCGAACAGGACTGAGGTCGACCTGGGGCGCTGCGTGAAGCGGCGCGGACCTGAGTGCGGCCACGGGTTGCGGGCGGCGACCGGTTTGTGGCTCGGAGCCGACCGTCGCCAACATGGCCGAACATGAGGACTGCCCGTCGCGTGTTGTTCGCCAAGCCGGTCACGACGCTGGCGGATTACATCGAGCGGCGGGGCGGGGCGGGGCTGGAAGAGGCGCGGGCGATGACCCCCGAGGCGATCATCGACCGCCTCGAGGCATCGGGCCTGCGAGGCCGTGGTGGTGCGGGGTTCCCCACCGGGCGGAAGTGGCGCACGATGATCGAGAACCGCTCCTCCACCGCGCCGACGACGGTCGTCGTGAACAGCGCCGAGGGCGAGCCGGGCACGTTCAAGGACCGCAGCATCCTGCGGGGCAACCCCTACCACGTGCTCGAAGGCGCCCTCATCGCCGCCCGGGCGGTGGGCGCCGACCACATCGTGTTCGGCATGAAGATGGCCTTCGTCACCGAGGTGGCCCGGGTGAAAGCCGCCATCGCCGAGGCCGAGGCGTCGGGGTGGTCGGGCGACGTCGGCCTCGAGGTCTTCGAGGGGCCCGACGAGTACCTCTACGGCGAGGAGACGGCGCTGCTCGAGGCGATCGACGGCCGCTACCCCTTTCCTCGCATCGCGCCCCCGTTCCGGCGCGGCGTCGAGGCGATGGAGATCCGCCGCGCCAACCGGACCGCGCTCATCAACGCGTCGGGACGGGTGAAGATGGCCGACCCCAACGTGGAGACCGGTGCTGCGCCCGCACTGGTCGACAACGTGGAGACCCTGGCCAACATCCCACGGATCATCTCCCGGGGGGCGGCGTGGTTCCGCACCGTCGGGACCGACGCGTCACCGGGCACGATCGTCTGCACGGTGACGGGGACGACCGTGCGCCACGGGGTGGCTGAGGTGATCATGGGCTCGCCGCTGCGCGCCGTGATCGAGAAGATCGGCGGCGGCGCCCGGCCGGGCCGGACCATCAAGGCGGTCATGCCCGGCGTGGCCAACGGCCTGGTGACCGAGGAGCACCTCGACGTGCCCGTCACCTACGAGGCCATGAGCGCCATCGGCAGCGGCGTCGGCTCCGGCGGCTTCATCGTCTTCGACGACACCGTCGACCTCGTTGCGGTGGCGGCCGGGGTGTCGCGGTTCCTCGGGGTCGAGTCCTGTGGCCAGTGCACCCCCTGCAAGCTCGGCGGCCTCGCCCTCTACGACCTCCTGGTCCGGGTCGGTCAGTCCGAAGCCACCGAGCGGGACTTCGCCGCCATCACCACGAGGGTGGCGACGGTCGCCGACCAGGCCCGTTGCTACCTCGCCCACCAGCACCACACGGTGATCGAGAGCGTCCTGAAAAACTTCCCGGTCGAGGTCCGCGACCACCTCGAGAACCGGGCGGCGCCGGTGGAGCCGTACTTCATCGCCGAGCTGCTCGACATCAAGAACGGGGTGGCGATCCACGACGAGCGCTTCGCCGACAAGCAGCCCGACTGGGGCTTCGACGAGAAGTCGACGGGCAAGAGCCCGGCGGATCACCTCGGCCGGACCCGCTACGGCGAGTGGACCTTCAAGCCCGACGCCCCGCTGATCCCGGAAGGACCGATCTGGGGGGACCGGTGACGGTGGACGGGTGACAGACCCGGTGCGCCGCTCGGCCCCGGCGTCGTTGGCGGGGGCGAGCAGCGGCACCTGTGCCCGTCCATCGGTCGGGGCGCCGCCGACTTGAGCGACTTCGTCACGCGATCGACAGGTCGGCGTCGAGGTAGCGCTGCTTGCAGAGGGAGCGCTGGAGCTTGCCCGACGACGTCTTGGGCAGGGTCCCGGGAGCGACGAGGACGATCTCCTTGGCCGGCAGGCCGACGGCCTCCTTGATCCGCTCGGCGACGGTGCGGCGGGTGGCGTTGGTGTCGACGACCTTGGTCTCGGCCACCACCACCAGCCCCTCCTTGCCGCGACGGCCGTCGACGCCGAAGGCGATGACGTTGCCGGCGCGCACGCCGTCGAGGGTCGACACCGCCCGCTCGACGTCCTCGGGGAACACGTTGCGGCCGCCGATGATGATCACGTCCTTGATGCGCCCGCACACCACCAGCTCGCCGGCCAGGGTGTAGGCGAGGTCACCGGTGCGCAACCAGCCGCCGTCGGCGAACGACTCGGCGGTGGCGTCGGGACGGGCGTAGTAGCCCGAGGTCACCGACGTGCCCCGGAACTGCAGCTCGCCCACCTCCCGGTCGGCCCGGGGGCTGCCGGTCTCGGGGTCGACGATGCGCATCTCGAGGCCGGGGACGGCGGTGCCGAGCAGGGCGAGGCGGCGGCTGCCGGCCGCCTCGGCGTCGACGGGTGCGGCGTAGCGCTCGGTCTCGAGCACCCGGCGGTCGACGGCGTCGGTGACGAGGCCGGTCATCGGCACCGGGAAGGCGCCGCCGATCATCAGTTCGGCCATGCCGAAGGCGGGGTAGACGGCGCCGGGGCGCATGCCGTGGGCGGCGCCGGCCTCGACGAAGCGGTCGACCGAGTCGGGGTCGACCGGCTCGGCGCCGTTGAGCGCCACCCGGAGCTTCGACAGGTCGAGGCCGGAGGCGTTGCGCATGGCCCGGGTGGCGAGCACGTAGGAGAAGTTGGGGCCGGCGGTGGCGGTGCCGCCGTAGGCCGACATCCACTCGAGCCAGCGGATGGGAGCGCCGAGAAAGTCCTGGGGGGCACCGAGGACGTACTTCCCGCCGTTGGCCATCGACAGCATGGTCAACCCAACCAGGCCCATGTCGTGGTACAGCGGCAGCCACGACACGAGCACGTCGGTGTCGGGGTCGTACTGCGACGCCGCGGCGATGCCGTCGAGGTTGGCGCAGATGGCCCGGTTGGGGAGCATGACGCCCTTCGGCGCCGCCGTGGAGCCGGAGGTGAACTGGAGCACGGCGAGGGCGTCGGGGTCGTAACGGGGCCGGTCGAAGTCGGCCGCCGTCGGTCGGCCCGGGCCCGCCGCCACGTCGCTGAGCAGGGCCGTCGGGGGGTCGCCGGGGCGGGGCTCGATGAACGGTGCCAGGTCGGGATCGACCAGCAGCAGGTGGCAGTCGGCGGCCGCCATCCGGGCGCGGGTCTGGGTGGCGAACTCCTCGATGGAGCCGAGGCGCATGGGCAGGGGCAGCACCACGAGGGTGGCGCCCGCCAGCCAGACCGCCTCGATGGCGGTGACGAGTGGTCGGGTGGTCGGGCCGAGCAGGGCGACGTGACGGCCGGGACCGACGCCACGCGCCTGGAGAGCGGCGGCCATGGCCCGGGCATCCTCGAGGAGCTGGCCCCAGGCCACGACGTCCTCGGCCCCTCCGGTGACGAAGGTGAGGGTGCCGCCGGGCTTGCCGGCAGCGGCCTCGATGCGTTCCGGGAGCGTGAGCACGGTGCTCCGACCCCGGCGCCCCCCGGAAGGTTACGAACCGGTGACGGGCCCGATCGCTAGCGTGGCCCGAGTGGCCGCCGTCTCGACGCAACCCCGCCGACCCCCGTTCGCCGCCGCCGCCCTCGCCACCGTGCAGTTCCTGGTGACCTGCCTCGGCTGCGTCGTGCTCCTCGCCAACGGCGCCATCGACGGCCAGCTGGGTGCCGACGACGTACTGCTGGCCATCGGGGCCGCTATCGGCGGTGCGGCCCTCGCCGGCACGACCTGGTCGGGCGTCCGTGCCGCCTTCCCGTTCCAGTTGCTGGCGGCCGTCGCCCTCGGGGTCGCCGCCGCGCTCCTCACCGAGGACACCGTGCGCATCGCCGGCGTGGCGGCGGCGGTGGTGTGGCTGGCGGCGTTGAACATCCCCAGCACCCGTCGCTGGTTCGTCGGCCGCTCGTCGGCGTCGGCCTGACCGCCGGACGCCACGACCGGGGGGCGAGTGGGTGGCGGTCGCTCAGGCGGCGAGGCGGGCCGAGGTGAGCTCCTCCAGGAGCTCGGCCACGCCGTCGTCGACGGCGGCGGCGACGACCCGGTCGGCCGCGTCGAGGGCGAGGCCGCTGGCGTTGCCCACGGCGACGCCGAGTCCGGCCCACTCGAGCATCGCCACGTCGTTCCAGCCGTCGCCGACCGCCACCACCTCGGCCACCTCGATGCCGAGGCGGTCGCACACGACAGCGATCCCCGACGCCTTCGACACCCCGTTGGCCAGCAGCTCCACCCACTCGCCGGTGCCGGCGTGGGGCACGGCCACGCCGTCGAGCACCTCGGCGTCGAGGGTGGCCGCCAGTTCGCCGCCGGGGACACCGGGAGCGCGGGCGATGAGCTTGACGACGCCGCCAGCGAGCAGGGGGGCGAGATCCTCGACCGTGGTGTCGCCGAGGAGGTCGATGTCGTCGGGGAGCTGGTCGAGAAAGCCGGGTTCGTGGGCGAGGCGCTCGTGGGCGTCGACTGCGAAGGTGATCGACGGCACCACCGCCCGGGCCCGGTCGAGGATGGTGGCGGCGGCATCGGCGGCCAGGCCGGTGATCTCGAGCGCACCGGTGGCGACGTCGGCCAGGCAGGCACCGTTGGAGCACACCGCGGTGGGCCGGAGGTCGTGGCGGCGAGCGACGTCGAGGGTCCACTGCCAGGGTCGGCCGGTGGCGACGATGACCACGATGCCGGCGTCCTGCGCCGCCCGCACCGCGGTCGCGTTGCGAGCCGACAGCGTGCCGTCGCGCCGGACGAGGGTGTCGTCGAGGTCGCAGGCCACCAGCCGGGCGGGAGGCGGCGTCACGGGGAACCGGGCCGCACCGGCGACGCGGTGATCACACGACCACGTTGACCAGCGTCGGCGGCCGGGCGACGACGCGGCGCGGCGGGCGGCCGTTGAGGGCATCCACCACCTTCGGGGTGGCGAGGGCCAGACGCTCGGCCTCGGCGGCGTCGATGCCGGCGTCGACCTCGACGCGCTCGCGCAGCTTTCCGTTGACCTGTACCACCATGGTCACCCGCTCGACGGCGGCCAGGGCGGCGTCGGCCACCGGCCACGATCGCTCGTGGAGGTGGTCACCGTCGTGGCGGCGGGCCCACAGCTCGGCGGTGATGTGGGGGCACATGGGCGCCAGGAGCAACAGGAGCGTGTCGACGGCGAACACCGTCGATCCCTCCTTGTAGAGGTGGTTGGTGAACGCCATGCAGGCGGCCACGGCCGTGTTGTAGCTCCAGCGCTCGTAGTCGTCGGTGACCCGCTGGATCAGGCGGTGCGCCTCCCGGTCGACGAGGCCGGCGGCGTCGCCCTCGGCGGGAGCGACGGCGGCGCTCGCCGGCTCGGCCAGGCGCCACAGGCGTCCGAGGAACCGGGTGCAGCCCTCGATGCCCACGGTCTCCCAGTCGACGTCGTCGGCGGGGGGCCCGCTGAACAGATGCGCCAGACGCAGTGCGTCGGCGCCCTCGACGTCGAGGATGTCCTCGGGGGCCACGAGGTTGCCCCTCGACTTCGACATGCGCGAGCCGCCGAGGCGCACCATGCCCTGCGTGAACAGGCGGGCGAAGGGCTCGCGCAGCTGCTCGGGGGCGACGCCGAGGTCGGCCAGGGCCTTGGTGAAGAAGCGGGCGTAAAGCAGGTGGAGGATGGCGTGCTCCACGCCGCCGATGTACTGGTCGACGGGCATCCACCGGGCCACCGCGGCGGGATCGAACGGGGCGTCGTCGTTGCCGGGGTCGCAGAAGCGCAGGAAGTACCACGACGAGTCGACGAAGGTGTCCATGGTGTCGGTCTCGCGTCGGGCCGGACCGCCGCACACGGGGCAGGTCGTGTGCAGGAACCCCTCGTGGGACACCAGCGGGCTCTGACCGCTGGGGCGGAGCTCGACGTCGTCGGGGGCCAGGACCGGCAGCGCGTCGTCGGGGACGGGAACCGGGCCGTGGTCCGGGCAGTGGACGATCGGGATGGGGCAGCCCCAGAACCGCTGGCGCGACACCAGCCAGTCACGCAGCCGGAAGTTGACCCGGCGCTCGCCGATGCCGTGGGTGACCAGCCAGTCGATCGAGGCGGCCACGGCCGCGGCCTTGTCGAGGCCGTCCAGCCAACCGCTGTTGATGTGCGGGCCGTCGCCGGCGTAGGCCTCGCCGTCCCAGCCGTCCGGCCGCTGCACGGTCTCCACGATGGGCAGCCCGAAGGCGCCGGCGAAGTCCCAGTCGCGCTGGTCCTCGCCGGGCACGGCCATCACCGCGCCGGTGCCGTAGGTGGCCAGCACGTAGTCGGCCAGGTACACGGGCACCGGCGTGCCCGTGAACGGGTTGAGCACGTGGGCGCCGGTGGCGCACCCCCGGTCGGCCAGCGCCCGCTCCGAGCTCAGCCGGTCGATCTCGGCCGTGGCCCGGACGCGGGCGACGAAGGCCTCGACATCGGCGCGGCGCTCGTCGGTGGTGATGTCGGCCACCAGTGGGTGGTCGGGGGCGAGCACGCAGAACGTCATGCCGAAGCTGGTGTCGGGGCGGGTCGTGAACACTCGGAAGCTCCGCCCGGCGGGGTCGGGGGCGCCGTCGGGCGCGCACAGGCGCAGCTCGAACTCAGCGCCCTCGGACCGGCCGATCCAGTTGCGCTGCATGGTCTTGACCTTCTCGGGCCAGTCGAGGGGGTCGAGGTCGTCCAGCAGCTCCTGGGCGTAGTCGGTGATGCGGAAGAACCATTGCTCGAGGTCGCGCTTCTCGACCACTGCGCCGGAGCGGTCGGCGGTGCCGTCGGCCAGGACCTGCTCGTTGGCGAGCACCGTCTGGTCGACCGGGTCCCAGTTGACGGTGGCGTGCTTGCGGTAGACGAGGCCAGCGGCGAAGAAGCGGTTGAAGATCCGCTGCGACCAGCGGATGGTGCGGGGGTCGTGGCTGGTGACGAGCCGACGCCAGTCGTAGGAGGCGCCGATGCGGGCCAAGCTGGAGGTGAGCTCGCCGATGCGCTGCTCGGTGAAGGCGCGGGGGTGGGTGCCGGTGGCGATGGCGGCGTTCTCGGCCGGCAACCCGAAGCTGTCGAAGCCGATCGGCGACAGCACCCCGTAGCCGCGCATGGTCCGGTAGCGGGTGAGGAGGTCGCCGAAGGTGTAGTTGCGCACGTGGCCCATGTGGGCCCGACCGGAGGGGTACGGGTACATGCACAGCACGTAGTAGGGCGGTCGAGGGTCGTCGTTGTCGACCTCGTAGGTGCCTTCGGCCCGCCAGCGGGCCTGCCACGTGGCGTCGATCACCTGGGGGTCGTAGCCGCCGCCCTCCGGCGACATCTCCTCCTCGGCCATGCCGGCGATCGTACCGACGTCCCTCCAGCACCCTCCAACGAGTAGGTGCCACCGCCGGCACTGTCGTACCCCTCGGGTACCGTGCTGCGGGCAGGGCTTCCCGACCCCGCCCCCTCCCAGCGCATTGGGCTCGCGACCTTCCCCGCCTCCGGCGGGGTCCGCAGGATCGCCTCCACCCCCTCCCCTTGGAGGAAACCATGCCCAGCTGCGCAGCTCGTGCCCGACGGGCCCTGCCCACGCCCCCCCAACTCGGCGCCCTCGCCGAGGTGCTCGACACCGGTCCGCCGCCGGCCCTCGACCACCGGCCCGCCACCCTCGTCCGCCTGCGGACCGCGGCCGCCCGCCACGACCGGAACCCGCCGCACGACCGCCTCGAGCTGGGCGTGCTCGAACTGGGCGACGCCCACCCGGCCGACGCGCTGGTCGGTCTCGACGCCCCACCCGACTGGCTGGCGGTCGGCGTCGTCGGCCACGGCCGGCTCCGGGCCCTCGACGAGGCCGGCGTCACCACGGCCGCACCGCAGGGGGTGCTCGGTCATGGCCGTCACGTCCTGCTCGTCGCCCGGGGCGGCGCCTGGGCCACCCGGCTCACGCGTGACGACGGGAGCCTCCCCCACGCCGAGGAGGGGCGGGGCCCGGTGGGCGGGCCGGTGGGCCTGTTGGCCGACGCCTGCCGGCGGGCGTTGGGCCTCCCCACCCCGCCCCCACCGAGCGACACCGGGCCGTTGTGGGCCGCACTGTGGCTCGACGCCGTGGTCGCCGCCGCCGCCGGCTCGGTGGCACGCACCTGGCCCGACGTCGCCGCCCACCACCCGGCGGCCCGACTCCTGCTCGACACCGCCGGCGGTGCCGCCGACGGCGACCGGGTTGCCGCCGAGCTGCTCGGGCTCGGTCGCCGCCTCGCCCAGGAGCGCAGCTGGCGTCGCCTGCGCGACGCCTGTGCGGCCGGCACCTGGCCCGTCCCCGGTCTCGACCCGGGCGATGCCGGGTGGTTCGACCTCGGGGCCTTCGCCCGGCGGGTGCTCGGCGAGCTCCCCGGGTTGGGCTTCCTGCGCCGGGCGGCCGGCGAGCTGCTCGCCGCCGGCGTGCTCCTCGAGGTCGACCGGGTGCTCGTCGGCTGGGGTGTCCTCGACCCGGAGACCCGCCGTCTGGCCGAGCCGTGGTGAGCGCTGCCGGCGGTCGGTGGGCGCAACCGAGGAGTCGACGTCCGTCAGTCGGCCGGTACGCCCTCGCCCAGTCGGTCCGCCAGCAGCGCTCGCGCCGTGACGTCGAGGGTGTTCCAGTCGTAGATCGATCCCCCGACCGAGTCGGTGTCCACCAGCGAGCGCACGAACGCGTCCAGCTCCGCCGGCGGCGCCTCGTCGCCGATGCCGCCGATGCCGTGGACGGGTGCCGCCGGGTCGTCCACGCGCTCGCGCAGGCGGCGCGTCGACTCCTCGTTGTAGGCGTAGCCGTCGCCGTAGCCCGAGTCGTCGGAGCGGAACGTCCAGTAGCTCATCGGCAGCCACACGTCGTAGAGCGGGGCGAGCTCACCCCACGGGAACTCCGGCCAGAGGGCGGGGTTCACCACCTCGAGCTGCACGGGTGGGAGCACGATGGCGCCCAGGGTGGCATCACCGGCGGCGGCCCGCACCCGAGTCGACAGCTCGACGAGGCGCCGGTTGCGCTCGGCGTGGTCCGGCACGGCCTCGGTGAGCTCGATGTCGAGGGCCACACCGTCGAAGCGGTGGCCCAGCACCTCCAGGGCCAGCAGCTGCTCGACGCGGCGCACGTCTCGGTCGACGTCGTCGAAGGTCGGCAGGTACCACGCCACCACCCGGAGGCCGGCCTGGTGCGAGCGCACCAGCAGCCGGGAGACCAGCGCAGGGTCGACGATGCCCTCGGGCGAGCGCTCGTCGGCCCGGGCCGCCTGCAGGAAGAGCGTTCGCACCCCGGCCGCCGCCATGTCGTCGACCACGCCCACGTCGAGCGGCGCCGCCGCCCCGCCGCCCTGGTAGGCGGGCGCGTAGTCGAAGACATCGATCCACGCCCCGAGGCCCTCGTAGGGATCGAGGGTGCGCGGCGCCGCTTCGGCCGCCACCAGCGCCGCCATGGCGGCGCCGGGGCCGCGGTCGGCCTCACGTTCGGGCCCGAGGAGCGCGACGCCGGCGACCACGACGAGGGCCACCCACGCCACGGATCGGCGAGCGGCGACGGAGGGCACGGTGGCGACCGTACCCGCCGTCCTGACCGCGGTCGCGGCGGCGGGGCGAGCCGGATC
The DNA here is from genome assembly GCA_037724305.1 of Acidimicrobiales bacterium. GTDB lineage: Bacteria > Actinomycetota > Acidimicrobiia > Acidimicrobiales > JACDCH01 > JBBJOU01. Next base: position 5,907 of record JBBJOU010000002.1, on the reverse strand, counting down.
CGCCCGGGCCGTCAGGCCGTGGATCGCACAGTCGGTGAGGTGACGGTGAGTAGCGTGCCGCGCCGTGGCGACGGTGCTGGGAGCGGAGTCATCGCGGTCGGGCACCGTGGTCGAGCTCCGTGACGCCGAGGACGGGCGCCTGCTGGCCACCGAGCGCGTGGCCCACCGCGATCTCGACCCCTGCCGCCAGGACCCGGCCTCATGGTGGGACTCGCTCGTCGAGGCCGCCGGGCGCCTGGGCGCCGGCGCCGGTCCGGTCCTCGACGTCGCCGCTCTCGCCGTGGCCGGCCAGCGCCAAGCGCTCGTGCTGGTCGACACCGCCGGCGCCGCGCTGGGACCGGCATCGCTGCGCGGCGACGTCGCCGCGGCGGCCACCGCCGCCCGGCTGGTGACGACCCATGGGGCCGGCCGCCTGGCGCGCGCCACCGGCCTGGTGCCACGGGCGTCGACGCCGCTCGCCCGCCTCGCCCTCGCCCTCTCCCACTCGCCCCGCCTCCTCGACGATCTGGGCGGCATCCACGGCGCCGGCGACCATCTCGTCGCCCGCCTCACGGGGCGGGCCGCCACCGACCGCTCGGGCGCCTCCGCCACCGGCTGGTGGTCGCCGGCCGACGACCGGTGGCACGACGCTTACCTACGCCGGATCCTCGGCACCGGGCCCACGGCCGGATGGGGCCCGCGACTCCCGCTGATCGTGGCCGCCGGCGCGCCCGCCGACTGGGCCGGTGCCTCCGTCCACGAGCTCCTCGGGCTCCGGGGCCGCCCCCTCGTGGCGGGTGGCACCACCGACCTCGCCGCCGCCGCCGAGGCCGCCGCCCTGCGGCCGGGCGAGACGTTGTTGCTGGCCATCGACGGCGCCGGCATCGCCTGCCGAGCCGCCGACGAGGCGGTCTTCGACGAATCGGGCGCGGTCGACGGCCTGGCCGGCGCCGGCCACAGCTTCCTGCCGACAACGGACACCGTCGATCCGGCCGGCGCCCTGGCGACCGCCGCCGCCGTCCTCGGTCTCGACGGACCAGGAGGTCTCGCCGCCCTCGCCGTCGATGCGCCGGCCCCGAGCGCGGACGGGCCGCTCCTGGTGCCGGCGCGCACCGAGCCGGGCGCCGTGGAGCACCCCGGCTTCCTGCTCGGCATCCGGACCGGCACCACCCGCGCCCACGCTGCTCGTGGCGCGCTGCTCGGCATCGCCGCCACCCTCGTCCTCGCCGCCGAGCGCCTCACCGAGGCCGGCGCACCGGGGGCCGGCACCATCGTGCTCACCGGCCCCGAGGCCGGCCTGTCGACGTTGGCCGAAGCTGTCGCCGACATCGCCGGGCGGCCCGTCGCCGTGCCCCTGACGCCGGCCACGCCGGTACTCGGCGCCGCCGTCCTGGCCGCAGCCGCCCTCTACCGCCGGCCGCCGGCCAGGGTGGCCGAGGCGTGGGGCTTGGGGGCGCGAGCCGAGGTCGGACCGCGCGGCGACGTCGACGGGCCCGCGGTCCTGGAGCGCCTGCGAGAGTTACGCAAAACCACGAAAATGTCTTGATGTATTCCCGAGACGCCGCCTAGCCTTGCGGGCCAGCGCCCCGTGCGGGGCGAGCCGGGGCGGTGCCCCTTTGCCGGCGCCCCTCCGGGACGAGACCGGCCGACGATCCCCGTCGAGAGGAGCGAGCCCGTGCTCGCGTCCACCGGTTCCACCCCCTGTGCCCTCCGTCATCGCCGTCGACGGCCCCGACGCCGGCTGCTCGGCGTCGCCGTGGCCGTGCCGCTGCTGGCGCTGGCCGCCGCCCGGCTCGGCGTCGCGCCCGACCCGGCAGGCGCGGTGGTGGTCCCGGCCGCCGGGTACGACGGCGCGACGGTCGACGGCTGGACCAGCCACTACGGCGCCTACCACCTCGGTGACCTCGGCGTCGGCTGGTGCATCGACCACGGGGTGCGGGCGCCCGACCCCGACCTCGCCTACCGGCCCACCACCCTCGACACCCTGACCCCCGAGGTTCGCACCGCCCTCGCCTGGCTGGTCGGTCGCCACGGGCCGGACCCCGACCGGGTCACGAGCGCGGCCATCATGTTGGCCGGCCACGACCTCGCCGGCGCCGTCTACCCGTCCGGCCGCCTCGACCTCGAACGGTTGGGCGTCGACCGCCTCGCCGGCTTCGGGGCCGACGCTGGCGCCGTGCTCGAGCGGGCCCGCGCCCTGCGGGCCGACGCCGTTGCCCGGTCGCGCCTGCGCGGCCCGCTGCGCCTCGATGCCGCCGTCGAGGCCACCGGCGATCCAGGAGGTCCCGTCGTGGTGGTCGCCCGGCTGCTCGACGCCGACGACCGACCGGTGCCCGACATCGCCGTCCGGGTCGCCACCGAGGGCGCGCCGGTGGTCGGCGAGGCCGGCGCCCCCGCCGCCACCGCCACGGTGAGCACCGGGCCCGACGGCAGTGCCCGGTTCACGGTGGCCGGCGCCCTGACCGTTCGACGGGTGGCGGTGGCCGCCACCGTGCCCGATCTCGCCCTCCGCGCCTTCGCCCCCACGCTCGGCCGCGCCCAGCGGGTGGTCGTCGCTGGCACCGCCGAGCTGGCAGCAGCCGTCGAGGTCCCTGCGCCGCCGGGAACGCTGGTCGTGCGCAAGCGGGGCGACGCCGAGGCCGTCCTGCCCGTCGCCGGCGCGCGCTTCGAGGTCCACCGCCTCCACGACGACGCCACCACCACACCCCAGCGCGTCGCCGAGCACGAGCTCGTCGTCGGGCCCGACGGCACCACCCCACCGGTCGAGCTGGTACCGGGTCGCTACCTCGTCGTCGAGGTGGAAGCGCCGCCGGGCTACGCCGCCGCCGGGCCCTGGGAGGTCTCGATCGGCCCGAGCGCCGCCGTCGAGGTGGTGGCCGACAACGTCGCCGGGCGCGGCGAGCTGCGCCTGACCAAGGTCGACAGTGACACCGGCGACGTGCTGGCCGGCGCCCGCCTGACCGTTCGCCACGACGCCGACGGTGACGGCGACGCCGAGACCGAGATCGCCATCGTCGAGACCACGGCGGAGGCGACGGTGCTCACCGACCTGCTGCCCGGGCGCTACGTCATCGCCGAGATCACCGCACCGCCCGGCTATGACCTCCGCCCCGAGCCGCTCGCGATCGACGTCGCGGCCGGCGCCACCGTGGAGCTGGTGGCGCCCAACTCCCGCACGCCGCCCCCGACCACGCCGCCCCCGACAACATTGCCGCCGACCACGACGGCACCTCCGCCGACAACCACACCACCGCCTCCCAGCACGGCGCCTCCGAGCACGGCCGTGACCGTCACGCCCGGGCCGCCCCCCACGTCCCCGGAGCTCGGCCTCCGCGCCGCCGCCCCCGCCCCGGCGGCACCGGCCACGCTGCCCCGCACCGGCATCGACCCGTTGGGCACCGCCTGCCTGGGAGGGGGACTCGGCCTGCTCGGGGTGGCCGCCCGGCAGGCCGGCGGGCGGCGGAGGGCGGCCTGATGGGGTGACGACGACAGCCGCCCCGCCACGGTTCGGGCACGGGGCCGGGAGTACGATTGCAGCCTCGTGGGTCACGACGCACCGCGCGGGGGACCCCCGTCGCCCGACCGCCGCAAGGTGCTCCTCGCGCTCGGGTTCGGCGCGCTGAACGTCGCTGCGCTCAGTGGGCTGAGCACGTCATCACCCCGCTCCCGCCCGGTCGATCCCGACTCGCTGCTGCGCCCGGCCGCCGCCGCCGAGCCCGCCGAGCCCGCCGTCCCCGTCGACCCGCCGGCGATCGACGGGGCGGCCGCCGAGCCGGCGGCGAGCCACACCTACGACGTGGTGATCACCGGCGGGCGGGTCATGGACCCCGAGTCGGGCTACGACGCCATGGCGTCGATCGGCATCGACGGCGAGCGCGTCACCGCCATCAGCACCGACGCGCTGACCGGCCGGCGCACCATCGACGCCACCGACAAGGTGGTCGCCCCCGGCTTCATCGACATCCTCAGCTACGAGCCCAACGACTACGGCATCTGGTACAAGATCGCCGACGGCGTCACCACCAACCTCGGCATGCACGGCATCAACGCCCGCGCCGCCGACTTCTTCGAGCGCTTCGCCGGGGAGGGCTCGCCCTGCCACTACGGCGGCGCCTACGACAACCCGTTCGCCCGCGACCGGCTGCGCATCGGCGTCGAGGTGGCGGCGACGGCGAGCCAGCTCGACGAGCTCGTGGCCGATGCCGCCCAGCAGCTCGCCGACGGATGGATCGGCCTCGACTTCGAGCCCGAGTACACCCCCGGTATCGAGACCGGCGAGATGGCGCGTCTGGCCGAGGTCGGCGCCGAGGTCGGGGCGGCGTCGTACTTCCACGGCCGGTTCAGCACCGATGTCGAGCCCGGCACCAACGCCGACACGCTCGCCGAGATCCTGGCCGTCGCCCGCCAGTCGGGTGCCGGGGTGCACGTCCAGCACATCATCTCGACGGGCGGCACCTTCACCATGGCGCGCTCCCTGGCCACCCTGCAGGCGGCCGTCGACGACGAGGCCCTCGACGTCACCGCCTGCATGTACCCCTACAACTACTGGGCCACCACCCTGGCCTCGGCCCGCTTCAGCGCCGGCTGGGAGGAGCGGTTCCACATCACCTACGAGGACCTCCAGGTGCCGGGCACCGGCCAGCGGCTGACCGAGGCCAGCTTCGAGGAGCTGCAGCGCGACAACGTCCTCGTCGCCGCCTACGCCATTCCCGACGACGACGTCGCCACCTGCCTGCGCTCGCCACTGGTGATGCTCGGAAGCGACGCCATCCTCGAGCCGGGAGACAACAACCATCCGCGCTCGACCGGCTGCTTCACCCGACTGCTGGGCCGCTACGTGCGCGACCGGGGCGTGCTCGACCTCATGACCGCGCTCGAGAAGATGACGATCATGCCGGCCCGGCGAGTGGAGGCGGCGGCGCCCGCCATGGCCCGCAAGGGCCGGCTCCAGCGAGGCGCCGACGCCGACGTGGTCGTGTTCGACCCCCGCACCGTGACCGACACCTCCACCGTCGACGATCCCGCCCAGTTCTCGACCGGCATGGACCACGTACTGGTCCTCGGCCAGGTCGTCCAGGGCCCCGACGGCCGCCAGGACCAGACGGTCCGTCCCGGCCGGCCCATCACGGCCACCTCCGCCTGAGCGCTCCGTCGACCATGGACGCCGGCGCCGTCGATCTCGGGATCCTCCTGCTGCGGGCCGGGACCGGCGTCACCGTCGCGGCGCACGGGTACGGGAAGTTCTTCACCGGCGGCCGCATCGCCGGCACCGCCCGCTGGTTCGAGTCGATGGGCATGCGGCCCGGCCGGGTGCACGCCGTCGTCGCCGCCAGCACCGAGGTGGGCGCCGGCCTGGCCCTCGCCGTCGGTCTGCTCACCCCGGTCGCCGGCGCCGCCGTCGTGGCGCTCATGGTGGTGGCGGCGTGGACCGTCCACCGCCGCAAGGGGTTCTTCATCGTGAAGTCGGGCTGGGAGTACAACCTGGTCCTGGCGTTGATCGCCGTGAGCGTCGCCACCGCCGGCCCGGGCCGGTGGTCCCTCGACCACGCCCTCGCCATCGCCGACACCCTCGACGCCACCATCGGCCTGGCCCTCGCGGCTGGCGGCGGCCTCGCCGCCGGCACTGCGTACCTCGCCGTGTTCTACCGACCCCCGCCGCCTGACCCGATGACCGCCGAAGGCCTCGATACCACCAGCCCGTCGTGACAACGACGTCCCACCGGGCCCACCTCTCGAGCCGGCGGTAGTCGTGGTCGCCCCGACCACCACAGCTGCGGCCGGTTCGTGATCGGGGATCATGCAGCGACGGCACAGCCCGGGCCGGTCTACGCTGAGGGCACCCGACGGGAGGCTGTCGCAGTGGCCCGGGGCATTGAGGTCACCGTGTTCGTCGACGACGCCGTGCGGGGCACCCTGCCGCCGGTGTGC
>JBBJOU010000001.1:0-29277 GCA_037724305.1 Acidimicrobiales bacterium | reverse complement strand
GCACACGTAGCCGTGCAGGCCGATGCCGGCGAGCCCGCTGTTCGTGACGGTGTTGTTCTCGACGATGTTGTCGTTGGCGCCGGGGCCTTCGATGCGGACGCCCTCGTTCTGGTTGGCGTTGCCGCAACCACCACCGGGGACCCCGCGGAGGTTGTGATCCGCCAGCGTGTTCCCGGCGATGTAGTTCCGGTCGGAGTTCTCGATGGCCGTGATACCGCCCAACGGCCCGTTTCTCACCAACCGGTTGTTGATGATGTCGTTGTCGCTCGAGTTGAGCATGGCGATGCCATCACCCAGGTCGCAGGGGTTGTCGCCGCCGGCGGGAACGGTCGGGATCTGATCGTTGATGTTGTTCTGGATGGTCATGTTCCGGACCAGGTTGTTGCCGCCGCCGAAGATGCCGATGCCGGCGTCGAAGCCCTCGACGGTGCCCCTAATGATGGTCACCCCGGTGGTCAGCCCGGCTGCGCCCGGTCGGATCCGGATGCCGGCGTTGTCGCCGGCGCCGTTGTCGGCGAAGATCCGGAACCCGTTCAGGTTGATGGTGACGTTGCTGGTGGCGACGACGAGGCCGTCGCCGGTGCACGGGCCGATGTCACTGTCCAGCGTGACGTTCTGCGTCACCGTCGCCCCGCAGGCGAGGTGGTCCGCCGAGGCGGGCTGGGCCACAAAGGCGAAGCCTCCCAGCAGCAGCGATGAACCCACGAGCGCGCGGGTCACCTTCCGAAGTCCAACCATGCGTTGCCATCCTCCCCGTTGAGGTCACCCAGCTGATGTGAAGTGACCGTCGTTATGTGCGCGTTGCACATACCGATACCCTCCCTGAACAGCTGGCACCGTAGAGCGCCTTCGTCGTACTTGCAAGGTGCAAAGAGGGCCAGCGGCGATGTAAAGACTGTCCTGTCACCCGGATCGGGGACGGAAACGGTGGCTTCGCCGGTACGGAGCGGCGTGCCAGCTCGTCGGCGGGGGCCGGTAGCGTCCCTCCGGGGCGAACGGCGGTCACGCGATCATGGCGGCCGTCGTCGGGAGACGGGTACGTCGGACGATCGGAGGCCACGGTGACGGGACCGGAGTTGGCGGTGCAGACCTGCGTGCGGCGGTTGGCGGCGCTCGGCGCCCGCCCGGAGACGAGCACCGGGGCGACCGGCGTCGTCACCTGGCCGGACGGCGCCGGCGCCGACCGGCCGGTGTCGTGCGAGATCTCCTGGTGGGGGTCGGCACGACCGCCGGACCAGGCCGGCAGCGAGGCCCTGGTGCAGGCGGCGACGGGGCTGATGCACCTCCACGGGCGCGATCACGGCGGGCCCCGGCGCATCGGGGTGGAGGTCGCCTCGGTGGCGGCCGGGATGTTCGCCGCCCAGGCGATGCTCGCCATGGCCATCGGCGGGCGGCGGGGCCGCTCGACCAGCACCGTCCACACCTCGGTGCTGCAGGCCGGCCTGTTCCAGGCGTCGCACTACCTGGCGGCGGCGACGTGCCCGCAGGACTGGTGGCCGGCGCCGAACCCGGCGCCCGGGCCGCCGTTCGCCACCGCCGACGGTCGCTGGTTCGAGATCGAGACCTTCGACCCCGAGGCGTGGAAGGCGTTCTGGCTGCGCCTCGGCGCACCCGAGGCCGAGATCGGCCGGGCGTGGACGCAGTTCCGGCCCCGCTACTACAGGGGCACCTCGTCGACGCCCGTCGGCTTCCACGAGGCGACCGCCGCCGTCACCCTCGAGGCGGTCACCGGCGTGGCCAGCGAGTGCGGGGTCAGCCTCAGCCTCGTCCGCGACTACGACGAGGTGCTGGCCGAGGGAGCACCGTCGGGGGGCCACCCGCTCGTCGACGCGCTCCTTCCGGCCGGCGACGGTGCCGGCGGCCCTCCCGCGGTCGCGCCGATCGCCGACGGCGGGCCCGGTGACGACCTGCCCCTCGCCGGGTTGCGGGTGGTGGAGGCGACGAGCCGCCTCCAGGGACCACTGGCCGGCCTGCTGCTCCAGATGCTCGGCGCTCACGTCACCCGGGTCGAGTCACCCGGCGGCGACGTGGGCCGGGGGGTGCCGCCGCTCGCCGGCGACACCGGCTCGTTCTTCCTCTGCTTCAACCGGGCCAAGCACACCATCGAGGTCGACCTCGCCACCCCCGCCGGACGGGCGGAGCTCGCCGAGCTCGCCTCGAGCGCCGACGCCTTCCTGCACAACTGGCGGCCCGGCAAGGCGGCCGAGTGGGGCCTGAGCGCTTCCGACCTCTCGAGGGGCAACCCGGGGCTCGTTTACACCGAGGCCGCCGGGTGGGAGCCCGGTTCGAGCGCGTCCGGGGTGATCGGCACCGATTTCCTCGTCCAGGCCCACACCGGCCTCGGCTACGGGATCAACCCCGAGAACGAGCCGCCGTTCCCGAGCCGTGTCCTCCTGACCGACTTCCTCGGCGCGCTGGTCACCTGCGAGGGCGTGCTCTCCGGGTTGTACCGCCAGGCGCTGGACGGGCGCGGCACCCGAGTGCGCACGTCGTTGCAGTCCGGCGCCATGGCGCTGCAGGCCCATGTGCTCGACGGCGTCGTCGCCGGCGGCGACCCGGGTCGCCGCCGGGGCCGGCCGGTGTGGGGCGCCCTCGACGTCCCGGTGGCGACGAGCGACGGCTTCATCGTGGTGGATGCCGGCGACCGGGAGACGCAACGCCGGCTGGGCGAGCTCTACGAGCTCGACCTCGACGGCCCCGGCGCACCACTCGACGTGCGGGTGGCCGGGCGCATCGGTGACGAATCCTCGGAGGCGGTGGTGCGGCTCCTCACCGAGGCCGGCATCGCCTGCGCAGCAGTCACCACCGAGCTGGCGGCGCTGACCACCGATCCCGCCGTGGCGGCGATGTTCGAGACGCTCGCCGCCAGCTGCCGGGCCCCGTCGACCCCCTGGGCGTTCACGCCGTGACCGACCCGGCCGGGGCCCCCTCCCCAGAGCCGGCCGGCCCAGTGGCGATCTCCCAGGACGCCATGCTCTGGCATGAGCAGTTCTCGCCGGGCAGCTTCAACCTGCCGTGCCTCGTCCGCCGCTACCGGGGCCCGCTCGACACCGCCGCCCTGGAGCGCGCGTTGTCCGAGCTCATCCGCCGCCACGAGCCGTTGCGCACGACCTTCGAGCTCGTCGACGGGACCCCGTGGCAGGTCGTGGGTGAGCCCGGGACGTTCGCGCTGGCCGTGACGGACCTCGCCGACCGACCGGAAGAAGCCCGGGACGCCGAGATGACCCGCCTCCTCGCCGACGCGTCCAGCCGGCCGTTCGACCTCGTCCACGGTCCGCTGTTCGTCCCCCGCCTCGTGCGTCTCGGGACCGACGACCACGTTCTCGTCGTCCGGCTCCACCACACGGTCTTCGACGACTGGTCGGTCGAGGTGTTCCGCAAGGACTTCTCCGCGCTCTACGCGTCGTTCCTCGACGGCCGGTCGTCGCCCCTCCCCGAGCTGGCCACGACCTTCGTCGACTTCGCCCGCACGGAGCGGTCCGTCGTCGCCGGCGAGGTGGGAGCGGCGCAGCTGGCGTGGTGGCGGACGCACCTGGCCGGCGCCCCCCTGAGCGTGCAGCTCCCGATCGCTGCGCCCGACGGGGCCGGCCGGGGACGCCCGCCGTCGGGAGAACCCGTGCGCCGGGACCTCCCCTACGAGCTCGCCACCCGCCTCCGCACCCTGTCTCGTGAGCTGCGGGCGACCCCGTTCATGACCGCGCTGGCGGCGTTCGCGGTGCTGGTCGCCCGGATCACCGGTCAGCTCGATCTCGTCATGGCCTCGGTCGTGGCCCACCGAAACCGGACCGAGCTCGAACCGTTGATCGGCTGCTTCACCAAGAAGATCCTGGTCCGGTTGTCGCTCGACGACGACCCCTCGTTCCCGGAGCTGGTCGCTCGCGGCCGCAGCAGCGTCCTCGGCGCCATGGCCCACCAGGACCCGGCGTTCGAGGCCGTCGTGGCCGAGACCCTCGGCCCCGCCGCCGCCGCCCACGGGGTCGTGCCCCAGATCGCCGTCGTCTTCCAGGGCGAGACCCCGCAGCCCACCAAGCTCGTGTTGCCGGGGATCCGGACGACCGGCTACGACACCCCCGTCGACTCCCGCCGGGAACGCCACTTCAGCGCCGGGGCGCGGGAGGACGACCAGGCGGAGGGCGACCCGAGCCCTGCGCCCGTCTGGGGCGATGGTGCGTATGCCGGCACGTTCCTGATCCTGTCCCTGCTCGCCAACCCCGACGAGATGGCGCTGGTGGCCAGGGGCGTGTTCGACCGGCCCGTCGTCGCCGAGCTGCTCGAGCACTTCGAAGCGCTGCTGGCCGCCGTCGCCGCCGACCCCCACCGGCGCGTCAGCGAGATCGCCGCCGCCGTCCCGCCTCCCAACGTCTCCCCCGAGGTCCTCCCGGCGGACGACCGGGTCGAGCTCAGGGGGTTCCGGGCCCGACGCTCCCGCATCGAGGCCGCGCTCGAGCGGTGCCCGGACGTGGCGGACGTGGGCGTGGCCGTCGTCGACGCGGACGACGGCCCCCGACTGGTGGCGTTCGTCGTGGCCGACGACGACGACCGACCGACGCTCTCGGGGCTACGCGCCGCGCTCTGGGCGGAGCTCCCGGGCTCGCTCTGGCCCGCCCGGCTCGTGACCGTCGACGCCCTCCACCGCCGTCCCGACGCCACCCTCGACGTCGAGGCCATGGCGACCACCGGCGAGCACGGCGCCGAGGACCCCGACCCTGCCGCCACGCTCCTGGCGGGGCTGTGGAGCGAGGCGCGCGGCGAACCGATGTCCACCACCGACATCTACTGGCAGGACTTCTCGTTCCTGACCGCGCTGGCGGAGGCCCGTCAGGCCGGCCTGGCCCTCACCGACGAGCAGCTCACCCGGTGCCGGACCCCCGAGATGCTGGCGGTGGCGCTCGCCGCCCAACCCGCCGGACCGATGCGCCATGCTGAGGCATAGATCCGAAGGGAGGGCGAGATGGCGGAAGTCGAGTCCCCGTCATCCGACGCAATCTCGGCGCTACTACCGGGACCCGCTGCCCCCACCAGGATCGGCGTCCGGATGTGACCGAGCCGTCGACCACCGGCTGCGTCCCGGCGGGACGGGCAGGGACTCGGGCATGGACTGGCGCTCGTGCGTCGACATGGCGGCGAACCAGCGCCCGTAGGCCCGAGACCACGGGGCGGCCGAGGCGCCGTGGGCGAACACGCTGGCCACCACCGTCAAGGCGATGATGGCGAACAGCTCCTCGGCGCCGGCCAGGTCCTCTTCGAGAAGCAACAGGCCGAAGACGATGGAGGCCAGCCCCCTCGGCCCGAACCAACCGACGAAGACCTTGGTGGGCCAGGCCGCCCCCGTGCCGGTCATGGCCAAGGCCACCGGCAGGAGTCGCCCGAGCGTCAAGGCGGCCACCGAGGCGGCCACCACCCCCGGCGAGAGGGCGCGCAGGGCATCGTTGACGAAGAGGTTGCCGAAGGCGAAGAAGGCGACCACGGCCAAGAGCTGGCCGCTGTCCTCGGTGTACTCGACCAGGTGGTCCCCCCGGCCCCGCCCGGCGATGGCCCCGAAGGCCAAGCCGGCCACGAAGGCGGCGATGAAGCCGTTGGCTCCCGCTGTATCGGCACCGGCGAAGGCCAAGACGGCAACGGCCAAGGTGCCCAACTGGGCGTAGATCCCTTCGACCCAGTCCCGGTCCTGGGCCCGGAGGAGCAGCCAGGCCCCGGCGGCCCCGGCCGAGATGCCGATGACCACACCCAGGCCCACCTGCTGGAAGACGAAGCGACTCCAGAACCCGGCCGTGGTCTCCTCCCCTTTGGCCAGCGCCAGGAAGATCAGCACGGCCGGGAGCACCATCCCGTCGTTGAGCCCGGACTCGACATTGAGCGATCGCCGGATCCGCTGAGGGACCGACTCGTCTTCGACCACCTCCTTGCCCAGGGCGGCATCGGTGGGGGCGAGCACGGCCGCCACCAGGGCCGCCTCGGCCAGCGACAACCTGGGCAACACCAACGCCACCACGGCGGTGGTGGTGGCGATGCTCAGCGGGAGTCCGATGAGCAGCAAGCGGGCGGGAAGCGACAGGTCGTGGCCGAGGGCGCGGACGTTGATGCGTACGGCGTCGCCGAAGAGGATGATCGCCAGGGTGACCTCGGCGAGCACGGCCACCTGGCCTGTCTCGGTCGACAACGACACCACGCCGGTGGCTTCAGTGATCCAGCCCAGGCCGACGAAGACCATGGGCATGCTCAGCGGCCAACCTTCTATCCGCTTGGAGATCAGCGCATAGGAAACCAGGGCGAGGGCGATGACGCAGACCTCGACGAAGGACACGCCGACGTCAGTAGCACACCCGTTGCCGGCGTCGATCAACTCCTCCTCGGTCGCGAGGCGTTCCGCCACCGACCGACTCCGCCGCCACTCGTCGTCCCGCGACCCTTACGTGCCGGCCCCGCTCGCAGCGCGGGCCGCGGCAAGCACGACCGCCAGCTCGGCGACCGTCGGCGCCTCGAACACGGCGCCGGCATCCAGCTCGATGCCGAACGCCTCACCGAGGCGGGCGGTGATCTGCACGGCGACGAGCGAGTGGCCGCCGAGGGCGAAGAAGTCGTCGTGGGCGCCGACCGCCGGCACGCCCAGCAGCTCCGCCCACACCGCCGCCACCGCCTCCTCCATCGTCCCCGTGGGGGCAACGTTCGGGGCGGCTGACCCGTCCTCGCCGTAGCGCCGGCGCAGGTCGGTCTTGCGCACCTTGCCCGAGGGGTTGCGGGGCAGCTCGTCGACCAGCACCAGGCGGCGCGGCACCTGGTGCTCGGCCAGGCGGGTGCGCACGAAGTTGCGCAGGTCGCGCTCGGTGGTGCCGGGAGCGGCCACCACGGCGGCGGCGACCTGTTCGCCGAGCACCGGGTGGGGCACGCCGAACACCGCCGCCTCGACCACCGCCGGGTGCTCGCTGAGGGCATCCTCGATCTCGACCGAGCTGATGTTGAGGCCGCCGGAGATGATGACGTCCTTCAGGCGGTCGTCGAGGTGCAGGTACCCGTCGGCGTCGAGGTGGCCGAGGTCGCCGCTGCGCACCCAGCCGTCGACGAACACGGCGGCGGTGGCGGCGGGGTCCCGGTAGTACCCCCGCGTGGGCGTCGCCCGGCGCCGCAGCCACACCTCACCGGTCTCGCCCGTCCCCCGGTCGTCGCCGGACTCGCCGACGATGCGCAGCTCGGTCTCGCCCACCGGCCGGCCGACCGAAGAGGGGCGGCGCTCGTCCCATTGCATGAGGGTGCGGGCACCACCGGCCTCGGTGAGGGCGTAGGCGTTCCACAGCGTGGCCTCGGGGAAGATCTCGGTGAGGCGGGCGAACAGCGCCGGAGGGGCGTGGGCCGACGACAGGATCACCCGGCGCACCGACGACAGGTCGTGGTGGCGGTGGGCGTCCGAGCTGACCAGCATCTGGGCCAACGCCGGCACCAGCTGGAGCCGGGCGACCCGGTGGCGGGCGACGAGGGCGCACAACTGGGCCGGGTCGAAGACGGGGAGCGCCACCGCCACGCGCTTCGCCACCCGGAGCGGCACCCGCATCGCCTCCTGTGCTGCCTGGGTCCCGATCGGGAAACAGTGCAGGAACGAGATCGTGCCGTGCACCGCGGCGGCGTCGGGCGGGACGTCGTGGGCCATGAGGTTGGCGTGGGTGCAGGTCACGCCCTGGGGCATCCCGGTCGTGCCCGACGTGTAGATCACCTCGGCCAGCTCGGTGCTCTCGACGCCGACCTGGTAGCGGTCGTCCGCCTGGTCGGCCTCCAGCGCGGCGGGTCGCGCCACCCACGCGCCCGCCGCTAGCGGCGGGGCACCGGTCCCCGACAGGACGCCGACGACGGTGGCGGAGCGCAGAATGTGGTCGAGCTGCGGGCCGGCGAAGCGGCGGCCCAACGGCACGGCCACGGCACCGGCCTTGAGCACGGCGAGATAGCCGACCGCGTACTCGACCAGGTCATCGTTGTCGAGGAGCAGCGCCACCAGCTGGCCCGGTCGCAGGCCCCGGTCAACGAGGCCTCGGGCGGCGGCATTGGACCGTCGTTCCCAGTCGCCGAGCGTCAGCTCGCCAGCGTCGCCCACTCGGAGGGCCACGGCGTCCGGATCGTCGGCGGCCCGGGCCCGGAGCAGGTCGGGCACGACGGGGGCGGTGCTCGCGAGCTCGCTCACGGTGAGGGCTGGATCAGCTCGATGGTCACGCCGTCGAGGTCGCGCAGGTAGGCGAGGCGGGTCCCGGCCTTGGGGCCGGCGGCGACCTCGATCGGCCGCTCGCTCACCGGGTGGGCACCACACGCCACGGCATGGGCGTGGGCGGCGTCCATGTCGTCGACGCGCAGGCACACGTGCACGTTGCCGGGGTGCGCGGTGCCGGGGTCATAGGCCGCATCGTTGCGGTCGAGGTACTGGAGCAGTTCCAGCGCCACCCCGCCCGGGAGGTCGACCCAGCACGAGTCGATGCGGATGCCCTCGTAGCCGACCATCGTCGAGAGCTGGGGCCCCTGCAGGACCCGGCGGTCCCGTGCCGCAGATCCGACGAGCCGCTCCCAGAAGGCGGCCGAGCGGTCGAGATCGCGCACCGTGACGCCGACGTGGTGGACCGCGGCCCAACCACCGGGGGCGGTCGAGGGTCGAGCGGCGCCGGCCTCACCCGTCGAGACGGGCTCGCCGGCCTCGGGCCCGCACACCGCGCTCAGGCCTCCTCGGCCTGGGCGGCGACCTCGGCGAGGGCGTCGTCGAGCAGCTCGATACCTCGCAGGGCGGCGCGCTCGCTGATGACGAGCGGCGGGGTGATGCGCAGCACCGGGCCGGCGCCGGCCACGAGCACCCCCCGGGCGGCCAGGGCCAGCAGCAGCCGCCGTCCGGTGACGGGGGCGATCGGCGCCTTGGTCGCCCGGTCGCGCACGAACTCGAGCGCCATGAGCATCCCCGCACCGCGGACGTCGCCGATCATCGGGTGGCGCTCGGCCAGCTCGTGCAGCGCCGCCAGCATGACGGCACCCACCCGCCGACCGTGCTCCAGGATCGACCCGTCGGCGAGCATGTCGAGGGTGGCGACGCCGGCGGCGCAGGCCAGCCCGCCGCTGGCGAAGGTCGACGCCCCCGCACCGGGCATGCCGAAGGGGAGCGCGTCGAGCACCTCCCGCCGTGACGCGATGAGCGAGATCGGGTAGCCGCTCGCCAGGCCCTTCCCGGCGATCAGGACGTCGGGCAGCACGCCCGTGGGCTCGAAGGCCCACATCGGTCCGGTGCGGCCGACCCCGGTGAGGATCTCGTCGAAGATGAGCAGCGCCCCCGTGCGGTCGCACAGCTCGCGCAGGCGGGCGAGGAACTCGGGGGGATGGGTGATCACCCCGCCGACACCCTGGATCACCTCGATGATCACCGCCGCCAGCTTGCGCTCGCTCACCTGCTCGTACATGCGCTCTGCCAGCCCGGCGCAGGCGACCTGGCAGCGGTCCTCGGTGAGCCCCACCGGGCAGCGGTAGCAGTTGGCGTTGGGACTGTGGATCGCGCCGGGGGCGAACGGGCCGTAGCCGTGCTTGAGCCCGAAGCCGCCCATGAGCGCCATCGCCCCCGACGTTCGCCCGTGCCACGCCTGGTGGAACGCCATGACCTCGTAGCCCTTGGTGTACGACTTCGCCAGGCGCAGGGCCGCCTCGACCGCCTCGGCCCCGGTGGAGTACATCTGGAAGGTCTGCAGGCTGGCCGGGAGGGTGCGGGCCAGGCGCTCGAAGAACGCCGCCCGCGACGGCGTGGCGAAGTCGAAGGCGTGCATGAGTCGCTTGGCCTCCGCGCCCAGCGCCTCGGCCACGGGTGGCGGGGCGTGACCGAGGTTGGCGACGACGGCCCCCGAGCAGAAGTCGATGAAGACGTTGCCGTCGACGTCACGCACGGCCGCGCCGCGCCCGTCGTGCAGCACCAGCTGCAGGAACTGGGCGGCGGGCGAGGAGTTGCCGGCGTGGTGGGCGGCGTCACGCGCCCACAGCTCCCGGGACCGGGGGCCGGGGACCTCGGTGACGATCCGGGGCGCGGACTCCGGGTCGAGGTCGTCGACGGCACCTCCGTCGGTGAGGTCCACCTCGGACGCGGTCACGGGGCGGCGGGCTCGTGGCCCGTGCCCGGGATCGGCTGGCCCGTCGTCACCAGCGCTTCGAGCAACTCGCGGCCGTGCTCGGGCCCGGGCATGGCGAGGAGCTCCGCCTGCACGGTGGTCGCCCGATCGCGGAAGCTCGGTTCGTCGAGGAGGCGCCGGACCTCCTCCCGTACGGACTCGGCGGTGACCTCGCCCGGCAGCAGGCGCCGACCGACGCCCGCCGCCACGCACGCCTCGGCGTTGTGGAACTGGTTCGCCCCCTGGGGGAGCAGGAGGAGAGGCAGGCCGTTGGCGAGGATCGGCAGGATCGCCGTGCCCCCCTGGTTCACCACCACGTCGCAGAACGGCAGCAGCAGCGACTGGGGGATGAACTGCTCCACGTGGATGTGGTCGGGCTGGGCCCCGAAGACCGACGGGTCGTTCCCGGAGCCGATCGTCACGATCACCTCGACGGGTTCTGACCGCAGGCCATCGAGAATGGCCGAGAACACCGCACCGGCCCGCTCGTTGAACACCGTGCCGAGGCTCACGTAGACGACCGGCGCCCCGCTCAACCGTTCCACCCACGCCGGGAGGGTCTCGCCCTCGGCACCGGCGTCGAGGGTGGCGTTCTGGGCCTGGTGGGCGACGGCGACCTGGCCGATCTCACCCGACTGGAGGCTGGGCGGGGCGACGTCGAGGTAGAGCCAGCGGAACAGCCCACCGAACTCCCCCACGTCGACCCCGTACTGCGCGCACAACGGCTCGAGGACCTCGCCCGCCAGGCGGGCCATGGCCAGCGGACGCAGGATGCCCACGCTGTGGTCGGCGCACGGCACCCCGAGGGCCTCGGCCACGACGGCCGCTGAGAAGTCGGCCTCGTCGTGCACCAGGAGATCAGGGCGCCAGTCGCGCGCCGCCTCCATCAGGTCTGCGGCGCGAGCGGGTGCGGCGACCCCGGCGAGCATCCGCGGGACGAAGTTCTCGAAGCGCTCCTCGCCGACCATGGCCGCCTGCTCGGGGTAGCGCGCCCGGGCCTGGGTGAGCTGCGACTCGAGGCTCAACCCCACCGGGAACGCACGGAACCCGGCCTTCTCGACCCGGGGACAGAAGTCGTCGGCGGTGGCGAAGGCGACCTCGTGGCCGGCCCCGGCCGTGGCCAGCGCCAGCGGCAGCATCGGGTTGAAGTGCCCGTGGCCCGGGAGGCAGGTGAACAGGGCCCTCACGAGCCGGCGCCGCGATCGGATACAGCCATGGCTCTCTCCCCCAACCTGTGCCGCCGGACGGAGCGAGTACCGTACCAGCCTCCCGCCGCCCGAGGCCGTGCCCTGGGGCGGGCGGGACGACGACTTCCACCATGGCGACGCCTCCTCCTACCCCTCCCCTCCCCCGGTCGCTGGCGACCGACCTCGCCGACCGGACGGGTGCGACGGTGCGCGTGTGCGGCTGGGCGGAACCGACCGCCGCCGACGGCGCCCCCTCGCTCGTCCTGCGCGATCGCCGCGGTCGGGTGACGCTCGTCGACGGGGCCGACGCCGAGGCGGGCACCGGGCCGCTCGCCGCCGCGCTCGTCGGCCTGGTCGCCGAGTCGGCCGTCGAAGCCGTCGGCGTCGTCGCCGCCCCGTCCGGCGATGGGCGCCCCGAGATCACCGTCGCCGAGGTGCGGGTGGTCGGGCCGGCGGTGGCCGAGGTGCCCATCGACGAGCACTCGCCGGTCGAGGAGCGCCTCGACTGGCGCTTCCTCGACCTGCGGCGACGGTCCGCCCGGCTCGTGTTCGAGGTGCAGACCACCGCCGAGCGGGCGATGCGGGCCTTCTGGGAGGCGGACGGCTGCATCGAACTGCACTCGCCCAAGATCCGGGCCGTGTCCAACCGGTCCGGCCGCGAGCTGTTCACCATCGACTACTTCGGACGGCCCGCCTACCTGGCGCAGTCACCGCAGTTCCACAAGCAGATGGCGATGGCGGCCGGGTTCGACCGCGTCTTCGAGGTCGGCCCGGTGTTCCGCGCCAACCCGCACGCCACCGATCGCCACGACACCGAGTTCACCAGCGTCGACATGGAGATCTCCTGGATCTCCTCGCACGAGGACGTGATGGCGCTGGAGGAGCGCTGGCTCCGCGACGTGATCGCCGCCGTCGCCGACCAGCACGGCGACGACATCCGGCGGACCTTCGGGGTCGAGGTCAACGTCCCCGAGCTCCCGTTCCCCCGGGTCCCCATGGAGGAGGCCTACGACATCCTCCGCGGCCGCGGCTGGGTCGGCCCGCACCGTCCCGGCGACATCGACCGCGAGGGCGAGCAGCTCCTCGCCGCCCACGTCGCCGCCACCCACGGCCACGAGTTCGTGTTCGTGACCGAGTACGGCGCCGCCGTGCGGCCCTTCTACCACATGCTCCTCGAGGACGGCTCGACCGCCACCCGCGGGTTCGACCTGCTGTGGAAGGGCCTCGAGGTGACCACCGGCGCCCAACGGGAGCACCGTTACGAGCGCCTCGTCGAGCAGGCCGCCAGCCGCGGCATCGACCTGCCGCCCATCCAGTTCTACCTCGACTACTTCAAGTTCGGCTGCCCGCCGCACGGCGGGTTCGGCCTCGGGCTCACCCGCGCCCTCATGTCGATCCTGGGCATCGACGACGTGCGCGAGGTGACCTACCTGCACCGCGGCCCGAACCGCATCGCCCCCTGACGTTCAACGGGGTCGGAGTCGCTCGCGGGGGACGTCGTCGTCGACGACGAGGCGGGTGAGCGCGGTCCGGTCCACCTTGCCGATGTTCGTCCGCGGCACGTGCTCGATCAGGCAGAGCTCGTCGGGCAGCTTGTGGCGGGCGAGCGACTCGCCGAGGTAGGCGCGCACCTCGGCGAGGGAGGGCGCGTCGGTGGGGGCGACGACGATGCAGGCGCAGATGGCCTCGCCGAGCACGGGGTCGGGCGTCCCCACGACCCCGGCGTCGACGACACCGGGGTGACGGCTGAGGGCGGCCTCGATCTCGCTGGGCGCCACCTTCAGCCCGCCCCGGTTGACCAGCTCCTTCAGCCGCCCGACGATGTACACGCGCCCCTCGTCGTCCATGCGCCCCAGGTCGCCGGTGTGGTACCAGCCGTCGGTCGCCACCTCGGGGTCGTGCCAGTAGCGCACGGGCTGGCGCGCCCCGAAGGCGATCTCGCCGGTGTCGCCGACCGGGAGCGGCTGGTGGTCGGCCGGGTCGAGGATGGCGACGGTGCCCGCCGGCGCGGTGCCGGGGGGGCCGACGAACACCGAGGCGCCCACCGATCCCGCCAGGATCTCCTCGCGGTCGGTGGTGAGGGTGGTGAACCCTTCGCTGCACCCGTAGACGAACAGCACCTCGGCGGGGGTGTCGCGGTACACGCGTTCCGAGAGCGGTCGGGGCAGGGTGGCGGCGGCGGAGATCGCCCACCGAAGGTGCGACACGTCGTGGCGCCCCGGGTCGAGGCGGTCGATCAGGAGGCGCAGGTGGGCGGGCATCGCCGGCAGCACGGTGACCGCCTCCTCGGTGACGAGGCGGAGCGCCTCCTCGGGGGAGAAGCGGTCGAGCAGCACCAGGCGCCCACCGGTGAGCAGGGCCAGGGCGGCGAGGCGCAGGCCGAAGACGTGGCCGATCGGCAGGAACACGAGGTGCACGTCGTCGGGCCCGGGATCGAAGGCGTCGGCGAAGAACTGCATCTTGGCCCAGCAGTGCGGCAGCGTCTCCATGATCGCCTTCGGCTTGCCGGTGGTCCCCGACGTCAACAGCAGCAGGGCGGTGTCGTCGTCGGCCAGGGCGGGGGGCGCCGGCGGCGGCGCCGGCGCCTGGGTCAACGACGCGAACGCGACCGTGCCCGCGGGCGGGCCCGACGCCGCCGCGTGGTGCACGAGGATGTGCGTCGACGGGGAGATGGCGCGGACCGAGGCGAGGGGAGCCAGCGGGTCGGCGCGATCGGCCCGCGGTTGGAACAGGAGGGCGGCGGCGCCCGTGCGTTGCACCAACCACGCCAGTTCCTCGCCGGTCAGGTCGTTGTCGGTACCGACGTGGATGGCGCCGCAGGCCCAGGCGGCGTGCATGGCGACCACGTGCTCGGGACAGTTGGTGAACTGGCACACGACCCGGTCGCCCGGAACGATCCCCAGCTCACGGTAGGCGGCCGCCAGAGATCCGACCTGGCGGGCGAGCTCGGCGTAGGTGATGGTGGTGCCGTGGAAGGTGAGGGCCGGCCGGTCGGCCCACCGGTCGCAGGCCGCCTGGAGGCTCGGCGCGAGGGTCGGCGGGCTCCACGAGGTCGTCGAGGTCACGGCGGCGAGCCTTCCTGCGCGAGCTGACCGCAGGGCGTCCGGTCAGCGGGGTGGCGACCATACTGAACCGTCCACGTGGCTCGAGCTGCACTCGAGCGGAGGAGCGCGACATGAGGGTCCTGTGCACCTGCGTTCCCGGCTTCGGCCACTTCCACCCGATGGTGCCGCTGGCCCAGGCGCTCACCGCCGCCGGCCACGAGGTGGCGTTCGCCACCGCCGAGCGGTTCTGCCGCCGCGTCGTGGAACCGGCCGGCTTCACCGCCTTCGCCGCCGGGCTGAGCCCGATCGTCGCCCACGAGCGCACGCTCGAGCGCTACGGGCAGCCGAAGGCCGACGCCGGCGAGGCCGAGGTGTGGCGTTTCGGCGCCCGGATGTTCGCCGGGGTGGCGGCCCCTCCCAAGGTGGAGGACCTCGTCGCCGCTGCGTCCGAATGGGAAGCCGACCTGGTGGTCCACGACATGACCGACTTCGCTGCGCCCGTCGCCGCCGCCCATCGCGGCATCCCGTGGGTGGGGCACAGCTTCGGCGCGCTGCAACCCGGCGAGTTCTGGGACCTGGCGGGCGAGCTGGTCGCACCGACGTGGGCTGCCTGGGGGGTCGAGCCGGAGCCACGGGGCGCCATGTTCCGCCACCTCTACCTCGACGTCTGCCCGCCGAGCTTCCAGTCCGACGAGATCGCCGAGATCAGCGTCGCCCAGCCGTTGCGGCCGGTGGCGTTCGACAACCCCGAGCAGGCGCCGCTGCCGCCATGGGTCGCCGAGCTCCCGCCAGGGCCGACGGTGTACGTCACGCTGGGGACCGTGGTCAACCACTCGCCCGAGGTGCTCGAACGCGTCGTGGAGGGGCTGGCAGACGGGCCGTGGAACGTGATCGTGACGGTCGGGCGGGACCGGGACCCGGCCGAGCTCGGTCGTCTCGCCGCCAACGTCCACGTCGAGCGCTACCTGCCGCAGTCGCTGTTGCTCGAACACTGCCAGCTGGTCGTCTGCCACGCCGGTTCGGGCACCACCCTGGCCGCCCTCGCCCGCAGCCTGCCGCTCCTGCTGCTCCCCCAGGACGCGAACCAGTTCTGGAACGCCGATCGCGCCCAAGCCCTCGGTGCCGGCCACACGATCCGGCCGGACGACCTCACGCCGGCGGCGGTGCGCCACGCCGTGACCCGCCTGCTGGACGAGCCCGGGGGGCGGGTGCGCGCCGGGGCGGTGGCGACCGAGATCGCCGCCATGCCCGGTCCCGCCGCGGTGGTGGCGACACTCGTCACGCTGGTGACGGGCGCCGACGACAGTCGACCCGAGCGCGACGCGAGTTGATGTCGACCCTCTAACTAACTGCGAAATGCACCTACCAGTGATATGCCGCCGACTCGTCCGAATACTTTCGGATGGGACTATGGTGGCCGGTGGGGCAAGCTGGGCGGCAGAGGAGGTACGCAGCGCATGGCTGCTGAAATGGTGATGGATTGGGATGGCATCGTGGATGTGTCGGCGCTGAGCGTGGTCGGGCGGATCGCGTTGACGACGGACGGCACGCTGACCCACATCCTCGAGGCCTACGCCGGGGAGCCGGTAGAGCTGGTCAAGCTCGACAACGAGCTCGTCGCGGCCGGCGAGCCGGTGGAGCCAACGCTCGACGAGGGCGAGCGGGCGCTGCGCCGGACCATCCTCCTCCAGGGTCGCGACAGCGGGACGGCGTTCGTGTACGCCGAGTCGATCGTTGTCATCGACCGGCTGCCGCCATCGGTCGAGCACGGTGTGCTCGAGACCGACCGGCCCATCGGCAAGCTGCTCATCGACTGCCGGTTCGAGACGCTCCGGCACATCCTGGCGGTGTGGGAAGAACCGGCCGGCGCTGTCGCCGCGCACCTCGGCATCGCCTCCACGGACACGCTGGTCGCCCGCACCTACGAGATCGTCGCCGGGGGACGCCCCTTCGCCCGGATCACCGAGAAGTTCGCCAAGTCCGGCTTCGCACCGATCCGCCAGAGGGTGCCCGACGCCACCATCGCGGCGAAGACGCGGTCCGTCGCGGACCTCGCCCCGATCGCCGGTCGCGGCGCCGCGTGACGGTGGGCGAGCGCGACGCCGGGACCCGGCAGCGCACCCTCGAGCAGCGATGACCGGCGACACCGTCGAGCCCCCGGTCGCGGTCGTCTCCGGGGGTGGTCGCGGCATCGGGCGGGCCGTGGCCTTGGCGCTGGGCGCCGCCGGTCACCCTGTGTGCGTGAACGACACCGGCGTCACGGTCGGCGGTCGTGACCCCGACCGCGAGCCGGCGGAAGCGACGGTCGAGGACATCCGCCGTCGCGGTGGGCTCGCCATGGTCGAGGTCACCGACGGGCGCACGAGCGCCGGTGCCGAGCAGATCGTGGCGGCGACGGCGGCGTGGTCCGGGCGGGCACCCACCGTCCTCGTGCACAGCGCCGGCACCTTGCGCGACGCCATGGTGCACAAGGCCGACGACGACGACTGGTCCGAGGTGATGGGCTCCCACCTCGCGGTGGCGATCGAGCTCACCCGCGCCATGGCCGGGCCCATCCGCTCGCAGCGAGCCGGCCGCATCGTCTACCTGGGGGGCGCGGCCGGGCTGGTCGGGAGCGTCGGGCAGGCCGCCTACGCCGTCGCCAAGGCCGGGCTGTTCGGGCTCACCCGGGCGGTCGCCCTGGAGATGGCCGGTCGCGACGTCTGCGTCAACTACGTCGCCCCCTTCGCCTTCACCCGCATGACCGAGTCGATCCCTCCCGCCACCGACCAGCTCCGCGAGTACCTCCGGACGGCCGGAGGGGCCACGGCCGACAACGTCGCCCCGCTGATCGCCTGGCTCTGCTCCGACGCCGCCGCCGGCATCACCGGGCAGGTGTTCGGCGCCCGCGGTGCGGAGATCGGGATCTGGTCGCAACCGCGCCCCATCGCGCAGCTCGTGGAGGCGCACGGCTGGGATGCGGCGGCGCTCACCGCCACCGCGCCCGGCGCCCTCGCCGACCACCTCACCCCGCTCGAGTCGGAGTTCGACCTCTTCGGGGGCCCGCCGATCGCGGTCGCCGGCCGGGTGCGCTCATGAGTGCGCCGACCGCGGCCCCGACCGTCGACGCGCCGTTCTCCGGCGAGGTGCGGGGCCCGGCCGAGGCACGGGAGATCGGTGCCGACTACGTGAGCGCGGTGGGCAAGGTCATCGCCAGCCACGTGCGCAACGAGTACACCGGCGCGGCGATCTTCGACGAGCCGGCGATCGGCCTGGCGCCCACCCCGCGCGACAAGTGGCTGGCCTGCCGCATCGCCATGGAGGAGTACGGGCACCATCTGCGGTTCCAGAAGCTGGCGACCGAGCTCGAGCTCCCCGACGCCCTCACCGGTGCCCCACTGTCGGTGTTCGAGTACGAGCTGACCACCTGGGTCGAGTTCGTCGTGCTCAAGGCGATCGTTGACCTCGCCGAGGTCGTCCTGATGGACGAGTTGCTCGAGACGACCTACCTGCCCCTGCGGGACCTGGCGGTGGCGCTGCTCCCCGAGGAGCGGTTCCACGTCTCGTTCGGCCAGGTCAGGGCCAAGAACCTGGCCCGGAGCGCCGACACCCGGCCGCTCGTGCAGCAGGCCGTCGACGACCTGGTCCCGTTCACCCTCCCGTTCTTCGGGCGGAGCCGCTCGTCCAACAACGAGGCGTTCCGACGTTGGGGCATCAAGTCCCGCACCAACGACGAGGCCCGGGCGGCGTTCATCGATCGCAGCCGCCAGTTCGTGGTCGACGAGGCCGGGCTCGACTACCCGGACGTGAGCAGCACGTGGGACGGCTGACGGGCGCACCGGCGTCCTGGGCGCACCCGGTCGCCACCGGGGCCGGGCACAACCTGGCGGCAACGATCGAGGCCACCGCCCGAGCGCAGGGGTGGGGGGCCAGGACAGCGTTCCTCGTCGAGGCCACCGCGGTGAGCCACGACGAGGTGCACGACGGCGCCGCCCGCGCCGCCGCCGTGCTGGCCGGGCTGGGTGTCGGGTGCGGAGACGTCGTGCTGATCGTCCTCCCCGACGGCATCGAGTTCGTGTGGTCGTTCCTGGGCGCCGTCCGCCTCGGCGCGCTGGCCGTGCCGGTCAACCCCGAGCTGACGACCGACGACCACCTCTGTCTCGCCAAGGACAGCGGCGCCGGCGTCGTGGTGTGCAGCGACGAGCTCCGGTCCCGGTTCGACGGAGGACCGCAGGTCGTCACCGCCCCCGAGCTGCTCCGCTCGCTCGCCCTTGTCTCCCCCCATCCCGCCGTCCCCGTCGACGCCGGGGCGCCGGCCTACGCCCAGTACACGTCGGGCACCACGGGCGCTCCGAAGGCGGCCGTGCACCGCCATGGCGATCCGCTCGTGTACACCCGGGCGTTCGCGCACGGTGCCATCACCCTCGCCCCCGACGACGTGGTGCACTCGGTGTCGAAGATGTACTTCGCCTACGGCCTCGGCAACTCGCTCTTCTTCCCGTTGCTGTGCGGCGCCCGGGCCGTCCTGTTGGCGTTGCGCCCCCGCCCCGCCGAGACCGCCGCGCTCGTCGAGCGGCACCAGGTCAGTGTCCTGTTCGCCGTTCCCACCTTCTACGCCAATCTGGTCCGGGAGTGCGCACCGGCGGCGGACGGCGCCTTCGGGTCGGTACGCGTCGCCGTGTCCGCCGGCGAACGCCTCACCACCGACCTCGCCACCCAGGCGTCCCGTCTGCTCGGCTGTCCCGTGCTCGACGGTCTCGGTTCCACCGAGGTCGGCCAGACGTTCGCCAGCAACACCGCCGACACGGTTCGACCCGGCACCGTCGGCCGGGCGTTGCCGCCCTACGAGCTCGCCGTCTGCGGGCGGGACGCGACGGCCGTGGCGCCGGGTGAGGTCGGCGCGCTGTGGGTGCGGGGCCCGACCGTCCTCCTCGAGTACCTCGGGCGCCCCGACGCCGCCACCACCGACGACGAGGGTTGGCTTCGCACCGAGGACCTGGCGTCGGTCGGCACCGACGGCTTCGTCCAGCTGCACGGGCGCGCCGACGACATGGAGATGGTCGGCGGGATCTCGGTCGCCCCCGCCGAGATCGAGGAGCTGCTCGGTGGCCATGACGCCGTGTCCGAGGTCGCGGTCGTCGCCGTCACCGACGCCGACGGTGCCTCGCGCCTGCGAGCGTTCGTCGTACCGGCGGCTCCCGGTTCGGGTGACGACTCGCTGGCCGAGGAGCTGACCGCCCTGGCGCGCGCCCGCCTGGCACCGTTCAAGGTGCCGAGGTCGGTGGCCTTCGTCGACGGGCTGCCCCGCACGCCCACAGGGAAGCTGCGACGGTTCGTGCTCCGCTCGGGCGCCGCCGGGTCGGTCGAATGAGCTGCCGACGGTTCGGGCGTGCTCGCTCAGCGAACCGTGTCGGCGAACTGTTCGAGGTACCGCTCGAACTGCCCGGCGACGACGCCGGCGCTGAGCCCGAAGTCCTCGGCCGAGTACCGGTGGACGCCGTGTTGGTGCTGGGGGTGGTCGGTGACCCAGCGCGCCATGGCGGTGCTGACCGGCGCCGGGAACGGGCGACCGAGCTGCTCGTACAGTTCGGCGACGGTGGCGACCGGGCGGCGCACGAGATCGGCGTAGGCGACGTCGACGAAGTTGGCCGGCGCCCGCTCCCGCACGTCGAGCGCCCGGTCGAGGGCGACGACGCTGCGCGCCGACGCCTGGCGGCCGACCGTCGCCGCGGAGACATCGTCGCTGTAGGCGCGGCGCAGGCAGAGCACGAGGCTGGCATAGGACGGCACCGCCTCGGACGGGTGGCGGTGACAGTGCACGATCGTCGCCTGCGGGCTCACCGTCAGGAGGTCGTCGAGGTGGCCGAGATGGCTCGGCGACTTCAGGGCCCACGTCGTCGCGCCGTCGTCAGGGCGTACGAGCAGGGCGAGCTGGCGGGCGTAGGACTCGTACTCCTGGCGCAGCGATGCCGTCGCCAACCACGCCGAGTACTCCTCCGCGTCGAACATGTCGTCGAAGTGCTGGCTGGCGAAGTCGTTCTGGAGCAGGGCGTCGCATTCCTCGGGACCGTCCGGCGTGGCGCCGTGGATGCTGCGGAAACAGGGGACCGCCGCGTACAGCCGTTCGAGCCACGTGGCCGCCTGGCGCACCAACTCCCCCTCCGATTCGCCTCGTGCCGGGTCGGGGGGCACGGGGTGGAGCGCCTGCCACAGGCGCACGACCCGGTGCGACGGGTCGAGCGCCAGCAGGTTGTGCAACATCGTGGTGCCGGTGCGGGGGAGCCCCGTCACCACGACCGCCGCACCGACCGGGCCGGCCGCAACGTCGGGACGGGCCGCCGTCTCGGCGCCGACCAGCAACCGGTTCACCAGGTGGCGGACGACCGCACTGGCGAGCACCTTGCGCCCGAGCGGGTTCAGCGCAGCCGTTCGTCGGCACGAGCCCACCAGCAGCTCGAGTGCCGGCGCAGCGGCGCCGGCCCCCCCGTCCCCGACGCCGGCGATGCGGGTCGCCTTCGCCGTCAACCGTTCGACCGAGAGGTCGTCGTCCGCCGGTGTTGGCACGCCGGCGGTTCTAGCGGATCGCGCGGGTCCGACACCATCGTCCACGATCACCTGCCGGCGACCTTCGTCGGCACTGAAAGCTAGGAGAACACCATGCGTCCCATATCTGCAGCTGCCTGTGCGCTGATCGTGCTGTTCGGCGCGTCATGCGCGAGCGACGACGATCCCGAGGTCGACACCGGTGCCGATGTCACGACCGGGGAGGGCGGCGAGGAGGGCGACGACGACATGGGCGACATGGACATGGAGGAGGACATGGAGGAGGGCATGGACGTCGACCCCGACGTCGAGTTCCTCCAGAACATGCTCGTCCACCACGAGCAGGCCGTGGCGATGAACGCCCTGGCGGCGGACGCCGCCGAGAGCCCGGACGTCGTCGCCCTCGCCGAGGAGATCGACGCCACCCATGTCACCGAGATCGACGAGATGCAGACCCTGCTCGAATCGCTCGGCGAGGAAGAGCTCGGCGCCATGGGTGGCATGGACATGAGCACCATGGACCGCATGGACGGCATGCTCACCCAGGACGAGTTCGCCGAGCTGGAGGAAGCGAGCGGCGCCGAGTTCGATCAGCTCTACCTCGAGGGCATGATCACCCACCACGAGGGCGCGGTGGCGATGGCCGATCGCGAGATCAGCGACGGCGACGAGACCGACGTCGTCGCGCTGGCCGAATCCATCAAGGCCGAGCAGGAGGCGATGATCCCCGAGATGGAGGACCTGCTCGACACCCTGTCCGGGTGAGGCAGTTCCGAGACGCTCCCTACAGGGGGATCTCGAGCAGGTCATGACCGACGACGACCTCGCCGGTGAAGCTGCTGTCGATGCCGCCGAGCCAGTGGGCGTCGGGCAGCGTGTCGTCACCGGGGATGAAGTGGGTGAGCACGAGCCGGCCCACGTCGGCCCGGGCGGCGATCTGGCCCACCTCGCTGAGGGGCGTGTGCGACGTGAGGAGGTGGTGCAGGCGCTGCTTGGCCTCCCACGTCTCCTCGTCGTCCCACTCGTCGGGCGCGCCGTCGTTGAACACCTCGTGCACGAGCACGTCGGCTCCCTGTGCCAGCGCGACCACGTTGGCGCAGGGGGCGGTGTCACCGGAGATCACGATCGAGCCGTCGTCGGTGTCGAACCGGAAGGCGAACGCCGGGAACACCGGTGCGTGCTGCACGAGGACGGCCGTGACCCGGACGGCGTCGTCCTCGTGCACGAGCATCGGGGCCATCGTCGGGGCCACGTCGAACGGGTTGGCCCCGAGGTCGCCGGGGACACCGATCTCCTCAGCCAGGATCAGCTCGGTGAGGTCGCTGCGCCCGGACTCCCGCATGCGGATGTTGAGGTCGAAGGCGTTGGCCCTGACGTGGTGCTCGGTGACGTCGACCAGACCGGGCGTCGGGTTCTCCGGGTTCACCAGGGGGATCGCCGGCTCGTCCGGCCCTTCCTCGGGGAGTGCGCACATCGGTCCCGCCGACCCCGGGCCGTAGACACGCACGGGGGGCCCGTGCTGGATGATCGGCCAGCCGAGCAGGAAGAGGTTGAAGTAGTCGCAGGCGTGGTCGGAGTGCAGGTGGGTGAGGAACACGGCGTGGAGCTGCGACAGGAGGCGGGCGCGCCGCAACTGCCCGGTCACCCCGGTGCCGCAGTCGACGACGTACACCCGGTCGTTGACGACCACCGCCTGGGAGATCCCCGAGCGGACCGGCGACGGGAGCGGCCCGCCGGCGGTTCCCAACAGCACGAGACGCGTCCCACCGGCAGCGGCCATGGCCACGAACCATAGCCTCAGTGATCATGGACGCGGCGGGGTCGGAGGTGTCGGCGGCGGGGGTCAGCCGGATCGCGGGGCCGCCGGCGCCGTTCCCCGAACAAGCGACCCTCGCCGACCTCCTCGAGGCGCAGGCCACGGCCACGCCCAGCGCCGTCGCGTTGATCGGCGGCGACGTGGTGCTCACCTACGACGAGCTCCACGAACGGGCCGGCCGGCTCGCCCGCCGCCTCCGCCACCACGGGGTCGGACCGGACGTCGTGGTGGCCGTGTTCCTCGACCGTTCGGTGGCC
Source organism: Acidimicrobiales bacterium (assembly GCA_037724305.1). Classification (GTDB taxonomy): domain Bacteria; phylum Actinomycetota; class Acidimicrobiia; order Acidimicrobiales; family JACDCH01; genus JBBJOU01. The sequence goes on along the minus strand of JBBJOU010000001.1, from coordinate 6,342 downwards.
CTGGCGGTCAGTCTGCTCGCCGTCCAACTGGCGGGCGGGGCGTGCGTGGCGCTCGATCCGTCGTACCCGGCGACGCGCCTCGGGCTGGTGCTCGACGACGCCGCCCCGCCGGTGCTGCTGACCCACGAAGGTCACGCCCGGCGACTGCCGACCTACGGCGGGCACGTCGTCCTCGTCGATGTCGACGGCACCGCGGACGACGGTCCGGTGGCGGCTGCGCCGGCGCGCACGACGGGGGCCGAGCACCTCGCCTACGTCATCTACACCTCGGGATCGACCGGGGTCCCCAAGGGGGTCATGCTGACCCATCGCGGGCTGGTCAACCACAGCGTCGCCGTCAGCGCGCTGTACGAGCTGGCGCCTGGCGACCGAGTCCTGCAGTTCTGCTCCATCGCCTTCGACGCCAGCATCGAGGAGATCTTCCCCACGTGGACGTCGGGCGCCACCCTGGTGCTGCGGCCCGACGACCTCCCGGTCCTCGGACGGCCCTGGCTCGAGTGGGTACGGCGCATGGAGATCACCGTGCTCAACCTCCCGACGGCGTACTGGCACGAATGGGTCCGCGACCTCGAGGCAATCGGAGAGCAGGTACCCAAGTGCGTCCGCCTCGTGATCGTCGGCGGGGAGAAGGCCCTTGGGTCCGCCTACCGCTCGTGGCTGGAGCTCGGTGGGCGGCGCGTGCGCTGGTGCAACGCCTACGGGCCCGCCGAGGCGACCGTGGTGGCCACCATCTACGAGCCCCCGGCGTCAGCGTCGGAGCCGATGGTGGGCGACCCACCGATCGGCACGCCGATCGCCAACGCGACTGCCAGGATCCTCGACGAGCGCGGGAACGACGTCCCCGCCGGCGACGTGGGCGACCTGCACATCGGCGGCGTGGGCATCGCCCGCGGCTACCTCAACCGCCCGGATCTGACCGCCGAGCGCTTCGTCGCGGATCCCGACCGCCCGGGCGAGCGCCTGTACCGCACCGGCGATCTCGTCCGCCTGCTCGACGACGGCAACCTCGACTTCGCCGGCCGGGCCGACGAGCAGGTCAAGATCCGCGGCTTCCGCATCGAGTGCCACGAGATCGAGCGCGCCCTCGGCCAGCACCCCGAGGTCGCCGAGGCAACGGTGGTCGCCCGGGAGGACGAACCCGGCCGGCGTCGATTGGTCGCCTACGTCGTGGCCGCCGTCGACGGCGCCGCCGCGCCCGTCCAGTTGCGCCGCTTCCTGTCCGACCGGCTACCGCCGTACATGGTCCCGAGCGCCTTCGTGCGACTCTCCGGGCTCCCGCTCACGCCCAACGGCAAGGTCGACCGGGCTGCGCTGCCACCGCCGGGCGACCCGAGCGCCGAGCTGACCGGCGACCGGGTGGCGCCCCGGACCCCCGCCGAGCAGACGATCGCCGAGGTCTGGTCGCGGATCCTCGGCATCGACGTCATCGGGGTCGACGACGACTTCTTCGAGCTCGGCGGGCACTCCCTGCAGGCGGCCCAGGTGATCGCCGACGTGCGCCAGGCGTTCGGGGTCGAGATCGGCGTGGGGGCGCTGTTCGAGGCGCCGACGATCGCCCGCCTGGCGGCGTTCGTGGCCCCGATGCGCAGCGACGATCACGATCACCGGCCGCCGCTCGTGCCGCAGGAGCGCGACGCCGCGACGCGTATCCCGCTGACCCTCTCCCAGCAACAGATGTGGCAGCTGGAGGCGTCGGCCGATCCTCCCGGTCTCTTCAACGTCACCGCCCAGCACCGCTTCGTCGGTGGCGTCGACGAGGCGGTCCTGCGCCGGGCGCTCGAGCACCTCGCGGCGCGCCACGAGACGCTGCGCACGAGCTTCCACACCGACGCCGACGGCCCGTACCAGCGGGTCGAACACGACGTACCGGCGGACCTCCAGACCTGCGACCTGACCGGCGTTGCGCCCGACCAACTCGACGAGGTGCTCCACCGACAGCTCAGCGAGCAGGACGCGGCGCCCTTCGACCTGACGCGTGCCCCGCTGTCACGCTCGCGGTCGTACCGCTTCGCCGACGGCAGCGCCATGGTCGCCGTCACCTTCGACCACCTCGTCTGCGACGGCACCTCCGCCTACATCTTCCTCAGCGAGCTCGACGCCGCCTACGAGGCGCTCGCCGCCGGCTCGGCACCCACGCTGCGACCGCTTCCCGTCCAGTACCCCGACTTCGCCCTGTGGCAGCGGAGTTGGTTGAGCGAGGAGCTGCTGGACGCGCAGCTCGACTACTGGAAGGCCACGCTGACGGGGATGCCCCTCGGTCCGGCGGTGCCGCTGGACCGGATCCCGGAACAGCCCACGAGACGCATCGAGACGCAACCGATCTCGGTCGCCGGCGACCTGTACGCGGGACTGCGCGAGCTGGCGAGGACGACACAGAGCACGGTCTTCGTCGTCATCGCCGCGGCGCTGCAGACCCTGCTCTGTCGCGCCGGCGGCCTGACCGACATCGTGCTGAGCACGACGCTCAGCGGGCGCCAGCAGTCCCAGTTGGACGGGCTCGTCGGCTGCTTCCACGGTGTCGGGCGGATTCGCACGGACCTGTCCGGCGACCCCAGCTTCGAGACCGTCGTGGCCCGGGCACGCGCCACCGTCCTCGGCCTGTTCGAGCACCAGGACATCCCGTTCATGCGGGTCCGCCAGGCCGTCCTGGCCGACCTCCCCAAGGGTGGCCCGGCGTTGCTCGCCGCCGTCCCGGTGGAGTTCCAGTACTTCCACACCGCGCACGACGAGTGGACCCCGGGCGCGGCGGTCGTCGAGCGCCCGGGCCCGGACAAGGGGCCCGACGAGCTGTTCTTCCGGGGCCACCTGCACCCGCTCGTCGTCACCGTCCTCGATGACGGCGCCCAACTCTGGGGGGAGTTCAGCTACAAGGTCGACTTCTACGACCAGCCGACGATCGAGTACCTGGCCCAGGGCCTCGACGCCCTGCTCGCCGCCGTGGTCGACGACCGCCAGCAGCGCGTGTCGCAGCTGCCGGTGAGGGGCGCTGAGCCGCTACCCGTCGATCACCCACGAGGGCTGTCCCCCGTCGACGACGACGGCGCCGAGCCGTAGGCGACGCGGCGCGCTCCCGGCCCACGACGCCGCCGCGACGTAGCCGGCCACGCCGACATCGACGTCCGTCACCCGGAAGCCGTCGACGGTCGTTGCCCCGCCCCGCCCGACCTCGACGGTCCTGGGGTCACGGGTCAGACCCTCGCCGGTCGCTTTGAGCAGGGCCTCCTTGCGGGTCCACATCCGCAGGACGTTCGCCGACGGTGCGCCCGCCGCCTCGAGCGCACCCACCTCGCCGGGAGTGCAGATGGAGCGGACGAGGTTCGGCGGCGGCCGGCCGTCGACCGGCTCGAGGTCGACGCCAACGGGTCCCGCGGCGACGGCGACGAGCGCGAGGGTGCCGGCACGGGCGAGGGAGAAGCCGACGTCGGGCCGGTCGAGCAGGACGGGCTTGCCGTGGGGCGCACCGCACCGCCTGCAGGCGGTGCGGACGATGGTGACCGCGGCCATCCCCGTGCGCTCGCACGCTGCCAGCACCACCCGGAGCCCGACGTGCGCCGCCTCGTAGCGGCATCGGTCACCGGGACGGACGAATCGTGCGGCCACCGACTGCTCGACGTCGTCGAGGGTGGCGAGCAGCTCGGGTGTGCGGAGCTGCTCGTTCGCCAGGTCGACCGCGACGATGGCAACCTCGGCCGCAACGAGTGCGATGGGAACGGGCCGTGGGCCCGCCTCGCTCGCCGACCCGGAGCAGGTCATCCCGATGGCGCCGTCGCCTCTTCCTCGGGCGGGATCTCCAGGGTGAGGGGGATGGCGGCCACCGACTGCCCGGGTTCGGCGACCAGCACGCGACCCGACCACCGCCCGCCCATCTCGAAGGTCAGCGACAGCTCGTAGACCCCGGGTGAGACCTCTCGGCCGGCACCGGTGGTGGCCATCGCCGACATGCCCTGCATGTACGCGCTCAGGCAGACGTCCGCTCCTTCGACCTCCTCGCCCTCGCGGGTGATGGCCACGCGGTAGGTGAGGACCTCGATCTGCGGCTCGTCGATGAAGCGCGCCTCGTAGGAGGGGTCCTCGCGCGCCCGTTGGGCACAGCCGGTCTCGGCGGCGTCGTCGAAGCGCTCGACGGCGACCGCGAAGGCGACGACGGCCACCGTCGCCAGGACGCCCAACCGCCAGATCCGCCTCATCGCCGGTTCACGTCAGCACCCGCCGCTTGAAGCCGCGCATGCCGAGGAAGCTGAAGACGACGGCAAAGCCGGAGAGGGCGCCGTAGACGGCGGGGAGCGGCATGTGGTCGACGCCGGTGAACAGGGCGGCCCGCAACCCTTCGCTCATGTACACGATGGGGTTGACCAGGACCAGGTACTTGAGCCAGGGCACGGGGTCGAGCGACGCCCAGGTGTAGAAGACGGCGCCACCGAAGGCCAGGGGGAGGGCGACGGTCCCCGACAGCATGGGCACCGACTCCGGCTTCAGGAGGGTGCCGACCGTGAGCCCGAGGGCGGCGGCCGTGAAGCACGAGAGCGGCACCAGGGTGAGCAGCACCAGCCAGTCGACGGCGAGGTAGATCGGTGTGCTCGGCAGGAACGCGCCCACCGGGAAGACGACCAGGGCGGCGAACAGGGCGAGGATGGCGCCGAAGATGATCTTCTCGATCGCCAGGACCGAGATCGACGTCGGGGCGAGCAACCTGCCCTCCAGCTCACCGGTGACGTCGATCTCCCTCGCCAGCGGCACGGCCACCCGGAACACGCCCTGGAACGCCATGGCCTGGGCGATGAGACCGGCCAGCAGGAGGCTGGCGAACCTCGACGATGCCGCGTCGGTGCCGCCGCCCAGCCCCTGGCCGATGAGGGGGAAGAGGTAGGTGAACACGAACACCAGCAGCAGGGGCTGGGTGACGGTGTTGTGCAGGAACTCGCCGAGCGACTTGTCGAGCACGGTGAGGTCGCGCAGCAGCAGCCCGCGCATCACCGCCCCAGTGGAGGTGGCCCGAGGCGGCACCGTCGCGACGTCCGGCGGTGGGCTCACTCGCGCAGATCCTTCCCGGTCAGCTCGATGAAGACCGTCTCGAGGCTGGACTCCCCCACCGACAGGCTACGGAGCGAGAAGCCGTCGCCGTTGGCGGCGGCCGCCACCGCGGCAACCGTGCCCGCGGCACCGTCCAGGCGGATCCGCAACCGTCCGTCGACGGGCGTGACGTCGACGACCCCCGGGAGGTGGCGCAGCACCCGTCCCAGCCGGTCGAGATCGCCCTCGGCATCCACGACCAGCACCGGGCCCGAGGCGACCGAGCGCCGGAGCCGCTCCGGCGTGTCGAGCGCCAGGAGCCGCCCGCGATCCATGATGGCGATGCGCTGCGCGAGGCGCTCCGCCTCCTCCATGTAGTGCGTGGTCATGAGGACCGTCTCGCCCTCGGCGTGCAGTTCGCCCACGATCTCCCACAGCGCCAGCCGGCTCTGCGGATCGAGACCGGCGGTGGGCTCGTCGAGGAAGATCACCGCCGGCCGGGGCAGGAACGCGCGGGCCAGCATGACCCGCTTGACCATGCCGCCGGAGAGGGTGGTGACCGCCGCCGTGGCCCGGCCCGTGAGCCGGAACTTCTCGAGCAGCCGGTCGGCGGCCGCCTTGGCGGCGCGGTCCTTGAGCCCGAAGTACCGACCGTGGAAGTAGAGGTTCTCCCAGACGCTGAGGCTGCGGTCGAGGGTGTTGGCCTGGGGGACCACCCCGACGCTCGCCTTGGCCGTCGCCGGATCGGCGACGATGTCGACCCCGTTGACGAGCGCGGTCCCCGACGTGGGCACGACCCTGGTGGTGAGCATGCCGACGGTGGTGGTCTTGCCCGCCCCGTTGGGCCCCAGGAGGGCGAAGATCTCGCCCTTTCGCACCGCCAGGTCGAGATGGTCGACGGCCGTGCGCCCGTCAGGATAGGTCTTGGAGAGGCCGGTGGTGCGGATGATGTCGGGGGGACGGGCCAGGGCCGGTTCGCCCGGCGTCGCCGAGACAGGTCCGGGGCGGGCCTTGGTGGTAGCCCCCACGAGCGCCGCCGGCGCCGACGCACCGTCGCTCATGTCCGCATTGTCGCCCACCCCGGGTACTAACTGTCAACCGTCCCTAGACCGACGGCGGGGCGCACGGCGGAAGGCTCGATGACGCTGGCGACGTCCTCGTCGGCGTGCAACGATGACGTCATGGCGATCCGTGCGAGCTACCAGCCGGGCCGGCCCTGTTTGGCCGACCCCCACGGCGCCTCGTTCGGCGTGCTGTCGTTCGCCGTCCCGCCCATCTGAGCATCGACGTCGCCGACGGCCAGGAAATCTCGCCCGATCTGAATCCCGGCAG